>DATKAO010000063.1 GCA_035498015.1 Myxococcota bacterium | reverse complement strand
CCGGTACATGTGGTAGCGGATGTAGAAGTCGCCGGGGAAGCCGGTGCCCGTGAACTCGGGCTCGTTCCAGTCGCCGTCCGCGCGCTGCGTGGTCACGAGGAAGCGCACGCCGCGTTCCACCGCCGGCCCGCGCTCGCCTGCGGCGAGCAAGGCGAGCAGCGCCCACGCGGTCTGCGACGCGGTCGAGGTGCCCTTGCCCGCCCAGGCGCGGTCCACGTACGAGCGCAGGTCCTCGCCCCAGCCGCCGTCGGGATTCTGGTGCTGCTCGAGCCAGACCACCGCGCGCCGCACCGACGCGTCGCTCGCGGGCACGCCCGCGGCCACCAGCGCCGGCACCGCGGCACCCGTGCCGTACACGTAGTTCGCGCCCCAGCGGCCGAACCACGAGCCGTCGGGCTCCTGGGCGCGCAACAGCCAGTCACGCCCGCGGCGCGCGGCCTCGAAGTCGGCCATGCCCTCGACGGCCAGCATCTCGAGCACGTGCGCGGTCACGTCGGCGCTGGGCGGGTCCGTGACTTCGCCGAAGTCGCAGAACGGGAGCTCCGCGCACAGCGCGCTCGTGTTGTCGACGTCGAAGGCGGCCCAGGCGTCGTTCTTCGACTGCATGCCCAGCGTCCAGGTCACACCGCGCTTGATCGCGGCGTTCACGTCGGAGCGGCCCTGACCCGCGGCGCCGCGCAGCGCGAGCACGACTTCGGCCGTGTCGTCGATGTCGGGGTAGTTGTCGTTGGCGAACTCGAAGGCCCAGCCGCCGGGCTCGAGCTTCGGCCGGCGCACGGCCCAGTCACCCGGCACGCGGATCTCTTCCTGCAAGAGCCAGTCGACCGCGCGCACCAGGTTGGGCTGGTCCTGGGCCACGCCCGCGTCGTTCAGGCCCACGACCGCGAGCGCGGTGTCCCACACCGGTGACTGACAGGCCTCGAGCCGGCGGCGTCCGTTGGGGTCGAGCGTGAAGCCGGCCAGACCCTGCAGCGCGCGCGCGAGCGCCGGGTGATCGAGCGGGTAGCCGAGCAGATGCAGCGCCAGGATGGAGTACACCCAGGGCGGCTGGATCCCGCCCCAGCCGCCGTCGGCCTCCTGGCGGCGCAGGATCCACTCCGCGCCCACGCGCAGCGCGATCTTGCGCAGCGGCCGGAACGGATGGCGCTCGTAGAAATGCAGCACGCGGTCCAGCAGCTGGAAGCGGCCGGCCCAGGTGCGCAGTGACTCGCGCTCGACGGGCTTGGGGCCCACGCGCAGCTCGTCGATCGAGAACGCCAGCCGGCGCGTCGGGCGATGCGCGGCCACGATCGTGAGCGGCACGATGGTCTGCCGCGCCCAGCAGCTGAAGTCGTACACGTTGAGCGGAAACCACGGCGGCAGCAGCGCGACTTCGGGCGGCAGCGCCGGCAAGTCGTCCCACGACCACAGCCCGAACAGCGCCATCCAGAAGCGCGTGAACACGCGCGTGCCTTCGAGCCCGCCCATGGAGCGGATCAGCTCCGCCGCGCGCCGCATGTGACTCGCCTCGAGCGGGTCACCCGCCAGCCGCAGCGCCACATAGGCCTCGACCGTGGTCGAGAGCTCGGCGGGGCCGCCCTTGAACGTGGCCCACGAGCCGTCGGCGCGCTGCTGGGAGCGGATCCACAGGGCGGCGTGCTTGGTCTCGTCTTCGCTGCGGATGCCGAGGAACTCGCGCAGCAGCAAGTCCTCGGCGTCCATGGTCACGTTGGTCTCGAGCTCGCCCTTCCAGTAGCCCGCGGGGTCCTGGGTGGCGAACAGGTGCCCGCAGGCGCGCTCGAGCGCGCGGCGCGCGTCGGCGATCGGGTCGGGCTTGCGAAGCGGGTCACTCATGCCGGGACCTCCAGAGGCAATCCGCGCGTGAGCCCGGCGCCGAGCAGCGCCGCGCGCGCGGCCTTCATGCCGCTGCGCACCGCGCCCTCCATCGTGGCGGGCCAGCCGGTGTCGGTCCACGCGCCGGCGAGGTACAGGCCGGGCAGGCGCGTCTCGGTGCGCGCGCGCAGCGAGTGACTGCCCGGCGCGCCGCGGAAGGTCGCGGTCGGCTCCGAGGTGGTGAAGAAGCGCTCGAGCACGGCGTCGCGCGCCGCAGGCAGGAGCGCCCGGAAGGCCGGCTCGAAGGTGCGGCGCAGCGACTCCGCCGAGACGCCGAGCCAGCGGTCGGCGGCGGAGAGCGACACCGCGAGATACTGCCCGCGCTCGAGCCCCGCGGCCTCGCTGCGGTCGAACAGCCACTCGAGCGGTGAGCCCACCGCCGCGGCGAAGGCGTGCGGCAGGACCTTGCGGTCCCAGACCGCGTGCAGGTTCAGGATCGGCGAGGCGCCGAGCTTGCCCAGTGCCGCGGGGTCCACGCCGGCGGCCGCGGGCAGGAGCTTCGCGGCGTCTTCGTGCGGCGCGGCCAGCACCACCGCGTCGAACTCGAGCCTCTCGCCGGCGACCACGACCGAGCGGCCGTCGACCTTTTGCACGCGCGCGCGCCGATGGATCGCGGCGCCGAGCTTCTCGAGCGCGCGCTGCGCGGGCTCGCCGTGCACGGCCTCGAGCGGCACCGCCGCGTAGCCCACGTCGGCGGCCTCGGGCCGGTCGAGCAGGCCCGTCTGGAACACCTTCGCGGCCAGCGCGAGCGAAGCCTCGGCCGCGGGCAGGTTCACGGTCGGGCGGGTCACGAGGTCCCAGAACGACTCGATCGCGCGCGGCGACTGACCCCGCGCGCGCAGCCAGTCCGCGAAGGTGCTGCGGTCGAGCGCCGGATCGTCGAGCTCGAGTGACTTCAGCGCCAGCGCAGCCGGCACGAGCCGCAGCCGCTCGCCGAGCGACAGCGGCGAGTAGCCGGCCAGGCTCGGCGCCAGGTGCAGCGGCGCCGGCAGGCCGATGCGCCGCAGCCAGGTGGTCTTCGCGCCCGGCGCCAGCACCGGGATCGCCAGCCGGGGCTGGATCACCGTGCGGCCGAGCGCGTCCACGCGCTCGAGGAACGCGAGATACTCGCTGCAGCAGCGCAGGAACACGTGCTGCCCGTTGTCGACGCGCAGCCCCTGGAGCTCGGTCGAGAAGGTCGCGCCGCCCAGGCGCGGCCGCGCCTCGAACAAAGTGACCTGCGCGCCCGCGTCGCCGCAGGCGATGCCCGCCGCAAGGCCCGCGAGCCCGCCGCCCACCACCGCGATCCGCGGAGTCACAGCCAGGCCCCGAGCAGCCGGCGCGCCAGGTCGCGCTTGCGCGGCCGGGTCGCCTCGGCCAGCACGTCGAAGTCCGCGCGCTCGATCGCGTCGAGCGCCGCGCGCCCGCCCGCGATGAAGCCCGCCACGGCGAGCCGTCCGCGGCCGGACAGGGTCTTCACCAAGGCCGCGCCCGAGTCGAGCAGGCCGCGCGCGCGCGCCACCTCGAAGCGCAGCACCTCGCGCAGCGCCGGCGAGGCCTGGAGCCGGGTGAGATCGGCTTCCGACGCGCCGAAGCGCGCCAGGTCCTCGGCCGGGAGATATACGCGGCCCGCGGCGAAGTCCTCGGCCACGTCCTGGCAGTGCTCGGCGAGCTGGAGCGCGGTGCACACCCGGTCCGAGAGCGCGAAGCGCTCGGGCGTCGCCGCGCCGAACACGTGCAGCACCAGCCGTCCGACCGGGTTCGCGGAGTACTCGCAGTACTCGGCCAGCGCGCGCCAGCTGGCGTAGCGCGCGATGCGCTGGTCGCGGCGGTTGGCCTCGATCAGCGCGGCGAACGGCTCGCGCGGCAGCTTCAGGGACTCCAGGCTCGGCGTGAGCCGCTGCAAGAGCGGGTGCTGCGCCTGCCCGCGGTAGGCGCGGTCGAGGTCGGCCTCCAGGAAGTCGAGCTGCGCCAGCCGGTCGCCGGGCGCGGAGTCACCCAGCTCGTCGGCCAGCCGCGCGAAGCCGTAGATCGCCATCAGGTGGGCGCGCTGCGCGCGCGACAGCACGAACAGCGCGACGGGGAAGTTCTCCGTCTGCGCGCGGGCGACGAGCTCCGCCGCGGCGGGGGCGAGCGGCGCGGCGCTCATGCGCGCGCGGTCCGTTCGGCCCTGGGCGCGCTCGCGAACAGCATGCGCTCCGCCAGCACGCGCAGTGATTCGCGCCGCGCCTTGTCCTGCGCCGGGCCCGGGTCGATCACGCCGAACAAGAGATTCCCGGCCAGGAGCGACGAGAGCGTGGTCGTGAGCAGCTCCGCCTCGGACGGGTCGCCGCACAGCTCGGCGATCGCCTGGCGCAGGTCGGTCGTGAACATGGCGTGCAGCGCCAGGAGCTCGCCGCGCAGTGACTCGCGCATGGTCGGCGACTCGAGCACCCAGCGCACCAGCGCCTGGATCGTCTCGCGGTTGGTGGTCACGAACGACTCGTACAGGTCGAACAGCGTCAGCACGCGCTCGCGCGGGCCCAGTGACTCGAGGCTGCGCTCGACCTCGCGCCAGAACGGGATGAAGAAGCGCTTGCAGGCCTCGCGGAACAGCCCTTCCTTGGAGCCGAAGTGCCAGAACACCGCGCCGCGGCTGATCTGCGCCTTCTGCGCGATGGCCGAGATGCTCGTGCCCTCGTAGCCGCGCGTCGCGAACAGCTCCATCGAGGCGTGGATGATCCGCGCCTGGGTCTCGTCCTTCCGCGCCGCGCGAATGCCCGGCGCCTCGGTGTCGTGGCCGGCTTGCGTCACGATGCTTCTTCGCTGCGCGCCGGGGCCCGTGAGACTTCGATCCAGCGCGCGAGGTTCGGTCCGATCACGCGCGGCACGCGGCGCAGCGCACGCGCATCGCGCGCGCCCGTCAGCAATGCCACCACGCGAAGCCCCTCGATCAAGCGCTCTCCTGCCAAGAGGACGCCGTCCTGCTCGCCTTCCGTGAACGCGCGGAAGAAGGGCAGCGCGAGCGAGACCGCATCCGCTCCCAGCGCGAGCGCCGCGGCCGCGTCGAGCGCCCCGCGGATCCCGCCCGACGCGATCACCCGCAAGCCGGCGCGCGCAGCGTACACCACCGACGCTGCGGTCGGGATCCCCCAGTCGCGCAGCTCGCGGCCCAGCGCCTGCTGCCGTTCGGAGCCGCGAAGCGACTCCACGGCGGTCCAGCTCGTGCCGCCGGCGCCCGCCACGTCGACCCAGCGCACGCCCGCGTCGCAGAGCCGCGCGAGCGTTCCGGGCGAGAGGCCGCAGCCGGTCTCCTTGGCGATGACCGGGACGGGAAGCTCGCGCGCCAGCTCGCCCAGCGCGGCGAGACAGCCGCGAAAGTCGCGGTCGCCTTCGTCCTGCACGAGCTCCTGGGCCACGTTCAGGTGCACGCACAGCGCGTCGGCGCCGATCGCGCGCACCAGGCCCATCACGGCCGCGGTGCCCGACTCGCGCGCCTGGACGGCGCCCAGGTTCGCGAGCAACAAGATGTCCGGCGCCACCTCGCGCACGCGGTAGGTGTCGGCCTGGTCGGGGTGGAGCAGCATCGCTCGCTGCGAGCCCACGCCCATGGCCACGCCGAGCTTCTGGGCCGCGCCGGCCAGCGCGCGGTTCAACGTGCCGGCCTCGTCGGTGCCGCCGGTCATGCCGGAGATCACGATCGGCGCGCGCAGCGTCTTGCCGAGCAGGGTCGTCTCGAGTGACACGTCGGCGAGTGACAGGTCGGGCAGCGCCTCGTGCAGCAGGCGCACCTCGTCGAGCAAGGTGGCGCCGTGATGCTCGACGTCTTCGGTCGCGCACAGGGTCAGGTGCGAGCGCTTGCGTTCGGAGATCTGGCTCACGCGCGCGCTCCGCGCAGCCAGACACTCGCCGCGATCGCCAGCCGGTGCGGGTTGGACAGCCGCACCTGACTCGCGCGCTGCGGGAAGCGCTGCGCCTGCAGGCGGTCGAGCATGGTGCGGTAGATGGCGCCCATGGCGTCGGCGGGCCGCAGGCGCGCGCGGTCCTCGTCGGGCCGCAGCGACGCGGCGCGCTCGTAGAAGATGCGCGCGCGCTCGGCGTAGCAGGCGAGCAGGAGCCGCAGCTCGTCGGGCGCCGGGTCGGCGGTCAGCGCCTCTTCGCACACGCCGAAGCGCTTCAGGTCCTCGCGCGCGAGATACACGCGGCCCGAGGCCGCGTCCTCGCCCACGTCGCGCAGCACGTTGGTGAGCTGCACCGCCACGCCCATGGCTTCGGCGTAGTCGAGCGTGCGCGGGTTCTGGTAGCCCAGCACGCGCACGATCAGAAGACCCACCGTCGACGCCACGCGGTAGCAGTAGCTGTACAGGTCGTCGAAGGTCTCGATCGGCAGCCGCCGCAGGTCCGACTCGACGCCCAGCAAGAGGTCCTCGAAGGTGCGGCGCGGCAGATCGAAGCGCTTCACGGCGTCGCCGAGCGCCAGGCCGACCGGGTGCACGGCCTTGTCCTCGTACGCGGCGGCGAGCTCCTCGCGCCAGCGCTCGAGCAACAGGCCCCGATTCCCGCGGATCGCCGGGTCGTCGGCGATGTCGTCGGCCAGCCGGCAGAAGGCGTAGATCGCGTGGAGCGCCCGGCGCTTGGCCCTGGGGAACATCCAGAAAGCGGCCGCGAAGCTCGAGTGACTCGCGCGGGTCACTCCGCGGCAGTGCGCGTAGGCCGAGAGCACGTCTTCGCTGGGCGGTCGCTCAAGCGACACGCGGGCTCTCCTCGCGCTCGCGCGGGCGCGCGTGCGCCGCCGGCCGCAGCCAGGCCAGGGTGTCGGCGGCCACGGACTCCGGGTCGATCGCGGTCGCGCGGTACTGCGCGTTCACGTCGCCGTGGTCGGTGAAGCGGTCGGGCAGACCGTGGATGCGCACGGGCGTGCGCGGCAGCTCGCGCGCGACCAGCTCGAGCACCGCGCTGCCGAAGCCGCCGAGACCCGCGTGGTCTTCGATCGTGACCAGGTGACCCGTGGCGCGCGCGGTGGCGAGGATCAGCTCGGCGTCGAGCGGCTTCACGTAGCGCGCGTCGAGCACCGAGGCGCGCACGCCGCGCTCCGCCAGGAGCTCCGCGATCTTCATGGCGACCGGCACCGTGCGCCCGATGCCCAGGAGCGCCACGTCGCTGCCGCGGCGCAGGAGCTCGCCCCGGCCGATGGGCAGCGCCTTGGGCTCCGACAGGAGAGTCACGCCCGTGGCTGCGCCGCGCGGGAAGCGCAGCGCGAACGGCCGGCCCGAGTCGACCGCCGCAGCGAGCAGGCCCTCGAGGTCGTTCTCGTCGCGCGGCGCCGCGACCACCAGGTGCGGGATGATCCGCAGGTAGGCGAAGTCGAGCACGCCGTGGTGCGTGGGACCGTCGGCGCCGACCAGGCCGCCGCGGTCGAGCACGAAGGTCACGGGCAGCTTCTGCAGCGCCACGTCGTGCACGACCTGGTCGAAGGCGCGCTGCAGGAAGGTCGAGTAGATCGCGCACACCGGCCGCAGCCCGTCGGCGGCCAGCCCGGCCGCGAAGGTCACGGCGTGCTGCTCGGCGATGCCTACGTCGTACACGCGGTCCGGGAAGCGCTTCGCGAAGCGGTCGAGGCCGGTGCCGTCGGGCATGGCCGCGGTGATCGCGACCACGCGCGGGTCGCGCTCGGCCACGCGGATCAGCGCGTCGGCGAAGGCATGGGTCCAGCTCGGCGCGCCGCCGTTGCCGCTGGCCTTCACGCTGCCCGTCGCGCGCTCGAAGGGCGTGGTCGCGTGCCACTTGTAGGGATCGGCCTCGGCCGGCGCGAAGCCGCGCCCCTTCTGCGTGCGCACGTGCAGCACCGCGGCGCCCGGCGCCGCGAGCAGTGACTCGACCGCAGGCAGGAGCGCGTCGAGGTCGTGTCCGTCGACGGGGCCGAGATACGCAAGGCCCAGCGACTCGAAATAGTGGCGCGCGCGCCGGGTCTTCGACAGGCCGCCCACGTTGGGCGCGATCGACATGCCGTTGTCGTTGAACACGACCCGGAGCGGGCTCCCCAGGTGACCGGCGTGGTTCAGCGCTTCGTACGACATGCCCGAGGTCGCGGCGCCGTCGCCGATGATGGCGACCACGCGCGCGCCGCTGCCGGTGCGCCGTGCTGCTTCGACCATGCCGAGCGCGGCCGAGACCGAAGTCCCGGCGTGGCCGGCGCCGAACGCGTCGTACGCGCTCTCCTCGCGGCGCAGGAAGCCGCTCGGCCCGTCGGCCTTCTTGATCTTCATGAGGCCGCCGAGCCGTCCCGTGAGCGCCTTGTGCCCGTAAGCCTGGTGGCCCACGTCCCAGACCAGCCGATCGCGGGGGGTGTCGAGCAAGTAGTGGAGGGCGACCGTGAGCTCGACCGTGCCCAGGCTGCCGGCGAAATGACCGCCGACCTCGGACCCGACCCGGATCAGCTCGGAACGAAGTTCATCAGCAACTTCGCTGAGTTGCGCTCTAGCCAGGCGCCGGAGCGCCAACGGAGACGTGATTCCAGCCAGAAGACCCATCAGTTCGAAGCGGGGCGCGAAGGCGCGCCCGGCTCACCCTCCCCGGCGGTGTTGGACGCAGGGTTCCACTCGATATCCACAGGGGCAAGGACGACTGCCGACCGAAATGTGCAGATCGGTCAGCGAAAATAACCCTGTCGTTTCGAAGGGATGCACCTACAGTCGCAAACGCTGGCCCCCTCCCTGCAACACGAACGGCGGATATGATTGACCGCAAAGGAGAACCCGCGATGTCCCCCCGAAAGCTCCTGTCCGTGATCCTGCTCGCCGCGCTCCCGCTGGCGGGGTGCAAAGTCATCTCGGCGATCATTGAAATCCCGTCGGACCTCTCGGCCGGCTCGTCGCGCTCGATCGCCGGCTCGTTCGACGCGATCTCGACCTCGTCGGGCAGCGGCGGCAAGGAGACCACGCCGAACCAGACCAGCTACCGGCTCGACCTGCGCCAGTACACCGCGGCCTTCGCCCGCCAGCCGGACGGCTCGCGCGACGAGTTCGTGCGCGGGATCTCGCGCATCGCCGAGGACCACGCGATCACCCACTGGGAGTCCGAGGCGCTGACGCCGCGCGCGATCGGCGAGGGCCTGCACGACGCGAAGCTCTCGCCTGGTGAGATGGACGCCTTCGTCGACGGCATCGGGCGCGATCGCCCCGAAGCGCAGCTCGCGCTCGACGGTTACCTGCACCCCGGCAGCTGATGCGACTGCGCGCGCTCAAACTCGGGGCGTGGCTCCTGGCCGTGCTCCTCGCGGGCGACGCGCGGAGCGCGGGCCTGGGCTTCGTGTACGTGTCTGCGAACGTCGGCCTGGCGAGCGGCGGCCACGGGGCGCTGGTCGCCGGCGACACCGTCTATCACCTGCAGAACTCGCCCGAGGGGCTGCTCCTCTTGGTGCGCGAAGGCTGGTCCTCGTTCCACACCGTGTATGCCGAGCTCGAGAACCGGCCACTGGTGGTCGCGCGCCTGGACGCTGCGCCCGAAGTGACCGGCCAGGTCGAGGCGGCGTTCGCGCGGCTCTACGTGGCGCAGGAGATCGCGCTCGCCCGCCGGGACTCCCTGCGCGAAGACGTGGCCTGGCTCGAGGCCGCGGCCTCGGGCCGCCCCGCGCCCCCGCTGCGCGGTCTCGGGCTCGTCGACCCGCAGTCGCCGGGTGATCCCGACGCGCTCCGGCTGCGCGCACAGGCCGGCGACGACGCGGTCGCCGCGCTGCGCGCCGATGCCGAGCGCGAGGTCGAGTCCCTGTCGGCCGTGCCGGAGCCCGGCCGGCTCGAGACGCTGCGCGAGGCGCTCACGCTGCGCGAGGCGGCGCGGGCGCTCGACGCAGGCGATGCGCTCGACCCCGCGGCGCTGGCCGCGCTGCCCGCCGAGGTCGACTCACCGCTCTCGGCCGACGAGCGCGCGGGTCTCGAGGCGCTCGCGCAGCGCATGGCGGAGACGGTGCGCGAGCTCGTGGCCTCGAAGCGCCACGACCGCGGCTATGCGCTGCTGCTCGCGCAGGCGCGCGCGCTCGCCGCGCGCCGCAGCCTGGCCATCGGGCGACTGGCCGTGCTGGACGCATTCTCGGGCACGCCCGACGTGTCACTCGCCACGGACGCGAGTGACTCGGTGCGCGCCAAGTGGCGCGAGCAGGCCGCCGGGCTCTTGCGCCGCGCGCGCCAGGAGGTGCTGGCGAAGGGCGTGGTCGACGAGGCGGACTGGAACCTCGTGGAGGAGGTCGCGGCGATCAACGCGCGCGATGGCCGCGCCGACGCCGCGGGTCAGCTCTCGGAGTTCGGCCGGCGCAAGCTCCCCGCGCGCGCCCGGGCCGTGCCGACGCCCCCCCTCGTGGGCGACGTGGGCGCGGCGCTCGCTGCCGCGCGCGCGCGACTGACTGCCGCCGAGGCCGAGCTCGAGCGCCGCTGGGCGTACGACCTGGTGCACCACAACTGCATGACCGAGCTCGGCCGCACCACCGACACGGCCTTCTCCACCCCCGAGGAGGAGGTGCGCGCGCTGGGCGGAGTCACCCAGCCCGAGGGCCGCGCGCTCGGCTTCGTGCCGTTCGTGTTCTTCGACCGCGTGCGCGAGAGCCTGCGCGTGCGCGAGCTGGCTTACTTCCCGTCGCACCGCGAGCGCGAGCTCGAGCGCGTGCTCGAGGCGTCGCCCGGCCTGGCCACGCGCGCGCGTGAGTCGCTGGCGTACACCTCGTCGATCTACACGCCGCTGCCGCGCGACAGCGCGTTCCTGCTGTTCACCGACGACGTGTTCTGGCGCCGGCCCGTGTACGGCGGCGTGAACCTGTTGTTCGCGCTCGGCTACACCGGCTACGGCGTCGCGGCCCTGCCCTTCGACGGCGGCGTGCGCGCCAAGGCGGGTCTCGAGGGCATGCTGTGGAGCCTGCCCGAGCTGGGCTTCGTGAACGTGCGCAAGGGCTCGTTCGACTGGGCCGGCGAGTGAGTCAGCGCGCCGAGCGCAGCAGCACTTCCAGGTCCGGCCCGTCGGGTGTCGCGGCCAACGGCTGGGGCGTCGCGAACCAGCTGCGCTCGCGCTCGCCGATGCGTGCCGTGAGCTCGTAGCGCGCGCCTGCTCGGGGCACGAGCGCGAGCTCGAAGCCGAGCGGCACCGCGGAGCGGGCCACGAAGGCCTGTGTCGCCACGGGGCCGACACCGATCTGTGTCAGCTGCACGACCACGCGCGCGTCGGGCGGCAGCGCCGTGCGCTCGCGGTAGGTGAGCACGCCGCGCACGTGCGCGGCCTGCGCGCGGCGATAGCGGCCGGCGAACGGCTCGCCGTCGGCCTCGAGCACCAGCGCCTCGGGCCCGAGCGACGCGACGCGCAGCCGCGCGACGCTCGACTCCACGCGCTCGGCGCTGTTGGTGGAGAGCACGAGCTCGCCGTGAGTCGCGTTCCAGGCCAGCCCGCTGCGCTCGGGCTGGCCGAGCAACGCCAGCGCGCCGTCCTGCCGGAGCTCGAAGCCTTGGGTGACCTCGGGCTCGCGCAGCCACGCGCCCGCGAGCTCGCCCCTCGGCTCGACCTGCGGCCTGCGGCAGCCCGCGACCAGCGCCGCCGCGCACAGGCATGCCGACAGCACGCGTGTCACCCTCATGCTGCCAGCCTATACTGCAGCGCCGATGGGGGGCGACTCGCGGACTTTGCGCGCGGCGCTGAGATGCGTGGTGCTGGCATGCGCGGTGCCGTGGCTCGCGTGCACGCCGCAGCAGCCGCGGCCTCCGGCCCAGTCACCGCGCTATCCGCGCTCGGGCGACTTCGCCCAGGAGCTCGGCTTCGGCGGGGGCACGCGTCACTACCTGCTGCACCTGCCACCCGACTACGCCCGGCACGTGCCGCTGCCGCTCGTGCTCGCCTTCCACGGCGGCGGCGGCGACGCGAAGGACTTCCAGCGCGCCGCCGGCCTCGACGCACAGGCCGACGCGCTCGGCTGGGCGGTCGCGTATCCCGACGGCAGCGGCAAGCTCGACCACCGCCTGCTCACCTGGAACGCCGGCACGTGCTGCGGCGAGGCGCAGGCCGAGCACGTCGACGACGTGGGCTTCGCGGTCGCGCTGCTCGCCGACCTGGCGCGCGACCTCGACCTGGACCGCACGCGCATCTACGCCGTGGGTCACTCGAACGGCGGCATGATGGCCTACCGGCTCGCCGCGCGGGAGGGGGCGCGCATCGCGGCGGTGGTCTCGGTGGCGGGGCCGGACATGAGTGACTCGTTCCCGAGCGGGCCGCCGGTCCCGGTGCTGCACATCCACAGCGTCGACGACCCGCGCGCCAGCTACGCGGGCGGCGAGTCGCGCACGCTGGCGTTCATCAGCCACCACCAGAGCTTCCGCTCCGTCGACGACACGCTCGCGCGCTGGCGCGGGCGCGACGGCTGCACGGGCGAAGGCAAGGTCGTCGACCAGCGCAAGCTCGAGTCACACAGCGCGGAGCTGGTCGACTTCGGGCCGTGCGCGAACGGCGCCGACGTGCTGCTCTGGCGCATGCACGGGCCGGGTCACGGCTGGCCCGGGGGTCACTCGTGGCTGTCGGCGCTGGTGATCGGGCCCGAGACGAAGGTGATCCGCGCGGCGGAGGAGATCTTCCGCTTCCTGCCGCGCTTCAGCCGCCCCGACGCGCCGCCGCTGCGCTAGTCAGCCGTTGCGCGCCGCGGCGAACGCCGGCCGCGCCACGCACTCCTGCAGCCAGCGCTTCACGTTGGGCGACTTCGCCAGGTCGACCTTGGCGAACAGCGCCCAGGCGAGCACCGACGCCACGTTCAGGTCGGCGATCGTGAAGATGGGGCCGAGCAGATACTGCTTGCCCGCGAGCGCGCCCTCGAGCACGCCCAGCGCCGGGCCGAGCTTCTCCTCGGCGGCGTTGGCCGCCGAGAGATCGCGCTGGTTGGGCGGCAGGAACAGGCGGTTCATGAGCACGACCATGAGTTGCGGCTCGAGCTCGGTCATGGCCCAGAAGCTCCACTGCACGGCGCGCGCCTCGTCCTCGGGCGTGGCCGGCTGCAAGCCGCCCTTGTCGTATTTCTTGGCGAGATACAGGTTGATCGCCATCGATTCGAACAGCGTGAGGTCGCCGTCCACGAGCGCGGGGATTCGCCGGTTGGGGTTGATCGCCTTGTAACCCGGCGATTGAGTCTCCGTTCCGATGTTGGTGCTCACGAGCTCGTAGGGCACGCCGAGCTCCTCGAGCGCCCAGAGCGAGCGCGCCGCGCGCGACTGTCGAACGCCGTAGAGACGTACCACGTGAACTCCTTGCCCCCGACACGAGCATACTCGCTTGCAGCCGAGCGCGTGCGGCGGCCCTAGACTCGCGGCGTGGACGGGTTGCCGTGGCTGGGGGTCGCGGGCGCGATTGCGGGGAGCGCGCTCGCCTTCATCGCCGAACGACGCGGCAGGCGGCGCGCGGCGCTGTGGCTGCTCGTTCTCGCGGCGCTCTGCCTGCGCATCCCACCGGCGTGGCATCTCGGGCTCTCGCCGTGGGACGAGCGCTACCACGCTCTGGTCGCGCTGAACGCGTTGCACGACCCGTTCGTGCCCGAGCTCGTCGCGCAGCCGCTCAGCGAGCCCGCGGTCGACGACTGGAGACACTCGCACGTGTGGCTGCACAAGCCGCCGGGCATGACCTGGCTGATCGCGCTCTCGTACCGGCTGTTCGGCGTGAACGAGCTCGCGCTGCGCGTGCCCAGCGTCGTGCTGTCGAGTCTGCTCGTGCTGGTGGTGTTCGCGATCGCGCGCCGCTTCGCCTCGGCCGAGGCCGCGCTGTTCGCGGCGGCGCTCGCGGCCTGGAACGGCTGGGTCATGCTGCTGGTGGCGGGATACCGCGCCTCCGACCACGTGGACGTCGGCATGACGTTCGCCACCGCGCTGGGCGCGCTGGCGGCGCTGCGCGCGGCGGAGTCACTGGACGATCGGCGCGCGCTCGTGCGGCGAGCGCTGGGGGTCGGCGCACTCACCGCGGCGGCGTACTACGTGAAGGAGACTCCGGCGCTGGTGGTGCCGGCGGTGCTGTTCCTCGCCTTGCGTGCGCGCGGAGCGAGCTGGCGCGCCTCGGTCACGGTCACTGCAGGGTCACTCGCCGTCGCGGCGGCGCTCGTGCTGCCGTGGCTCCTGTACACCGCGCACGCCTTTCCCGAGCTCGCGGCGTTCGCGCGCGCGCGCGGCGCGAGATACTTCTTCCACGTGGTCGATGGGCAGGGCGGACCCTGGTACTTCCACTTCGCGAACCTCGACAGCGACTTCAGCGTCCTCGGCCTCCTGGCCATCGCCTGGCTCGGTGTGCAGGCGGTTCGCCGCCGCGAGCTGCGGCCCCTGGCGGGCTGGATCATCCTCGTCTATGGCGTGTTCACGCTGGCCGCGACCAAGATGCAGGCCTACCCGATGGTCGCGCTCCCGGCCGTGCTCTGCGCGCTGGGCTGGTTCGCCTGCGACGCCGGACCCGTGCGCTTGCGTCCGATCCTCTGTTTGCTGCTCGCCGCCTACGTCGTGATCTCGCCCGTGACGATCGCCGGGCCGCAGGCCGACCGGCCGCGCGACCCCCTGTGGGCCAGCGAGCTGCGCGGGCTCGGGCAGGAGGTCGCGAAGCTTCCGCCCGGGAAGCGGCTCGTGTTCGTCCCCGACTCACCGATCGAGTGCATGTTCTACACCGGCGCGACTTGTATCTCGGGGCAGGCGACCGCCGAGCAGGTCGCAGACGCTCGGGCGAAGGGCTTCGCGGTGGCGGTCTACGGCGCGGCGGACCTGCCCGGAGTCACTGCGATCCCGTTCGACCCGCGCGCCCTGCCCGCGCGCAGGCTCGCGGCCGCGCTGCGCGCGCGCGCCGCGAAGGACGTGGCCGTGTTCAACGCGCGCGACGCACGCCAGCTCGAGTCGTATCTCGGCCGCTCCATCCACCACGCCGACGTCTCGGCCGAGCTGCCTCGCAAGTCACGGCGGCTCGAGCGCAAGCAGAGTCAGGGCACGACGCTGATCGTGCTGCTGCAGCCGGGCACCCCGCAGCCCGAAGCGGTGAAGTCCGAGTTTCCCGACGCCGTGTTTCTCGAAGACGCCAGCTACGCGCGCGCGCTAGACTCGAAGGCGCCGTGAAACACGCCGGCCCGGCCGCGCTGGACACGATCGACGATCTGCTCGGGCGCATCCGCGCGCACGCCTCGCTCAGCGAGCGCAAGCGCGGCACCTTCTACCGCAAGAGCTCGGCGTTCCTGCACTTTCACGAGGACCCGGCCGGCATGTTCGCCGACCTCAAAGTCGCGGGCGAGTTCCAGCGCTTCCGCGTGTCGACCCGCAAGGAGCAGTCCGACTTCCTGAAGCAGCTCGCCGCGGCCCTCGGAGACACTCGGGGAAGCGCCTGAGGTAGCATCCGAGCATGGAAGAAGTCCGCTACGAGGCGCCCGACTCGATCGCGCGCGCCGTCGCGCTGCTCGGCGAGAGCGGCGCACGCGTGCTGGCCGGCGGCACCGACTTGCTGGTGCAGATGCGCACGGGCCGGGCGGCGCCGCGCGTGTTCGTCGACGTGAAGCGCATTCCCGAGATGGCGCGCATCGAGCTCGGCCCTGCCGAGCTCTGGCTCGGCGCCGCCCTGCCCGCGGCCGAGATCGTCGAGCACCCCGAGCTGGGCCGCGTGTTCCCGGGCCTGGTCGAGGCGGTCGACCTGATCGGCTCGACCCAGATCCAGGGCCGCGCGTCGGTGGGCGGGAACCTGTGCAACGCCTCGCCCGCCGCCGACACCACGCCCGCGCTGTGCGCGGTGGGCGCGCGCTGTGTCATCGCGGGCCCGCGCGGCCAGCGCGAGCTGCCCGCCGAGAGCTTCACGAAGGGGCCGGGCACGAACGTGCTGGAGCGCGGCGAGCTGCTCGTGGGCTTCCGCATCGCGCGTCCGCCCGCGCGCGCATCGGACGCCTATCTGCGTTTCATTCCGCGCACCGAGATGGACATCGCGGTGGTGGGCGCGGGCGTGGCCGTCGTGCTCGACGCGTCGGGGGTGTGCAGCGCCGCGCGCGTCGCGCTCGGCGCGGTGGCGCCCACGGTGATCCTGGTGCCGGCTGCCGCCCAGGCGCTGGTCGGCTCGCGCGGCGACGACGCCGCGCTGGCCCGGGCCGGCGAGGCGGCGAGCGCCGCGGCGCGGCCGATCTCGGACAAGCGCGGCACCGTCGAGTACCGCAAGCGCATCGCGGGCGTGCTGGTGCGCCGCGCCGCGCAGGCGGCGTTCGCGCGCGCGCGCACAGGAGTCAGTTCGTGAAGCAGCACGTGCGAACCACCGTGAACGGCGAGGCGGCCGAGTTTCTATGCGCGCCCGACCAGAGCCTGCTCGACGCGCTGCGCGAGGAGCTGCACCTCACCGGCACCAAGGAGGGCTGCTCCACCGGTGACTGCGGCGCCTGCTCGGTGCTGCTCGACGGGCGGCTGGTGTGCTCGTGTCTCGTGCTGGCCGCCGAGGCATCCGGGCGCAGCGTCGAGACGATCGAAGGCGTGTCTCGCGGTGCCGAGCTGCACCTGTTGCAGAAGAAATTCCTCGAGCACGCCGCCCTGCAGTGCGGCATCTGTACGCCGGGCTTCATCGTGGCGGCCAAGGCGCTGCTCGAGCGCAATCCCGACCCCAGCGAGGAAGAGACCCGCTACTGGCTCGCGGGCAACCTGTGCCGCTGCACGGGCTACGACAAGATCATCCGCGCCGTGCTCGACACGGCCGCGGAGCTGCGAGGAGACCCCCGATGAGCGAACGGAAGTTCCGCCAGGTCGGCACGCGGCCGGTCCGGCACGACGGCCTCGACAAGGTGACGGGCCGCGCCCAGTTCGGCGCCGACTACTCGGCGCCCGGCATGCTCTGGGGCAAGGTCTTGCGCAGCCCGCACGCGCACGCGCGCATCCGCGGCATCGATCTCTCCGCCGCGCTCGCGATCGACGGCGTGAAGGCGATCATCACCGGGAGTGACTTCCCCGAGCTGAAGTCCGAGCACGGTGGCGGCGGTGGCGAGGGCGCCGGCGACATGCGCGACCTCGCGCTGAACGTGATGGCGCGCGACAAGGCGCTGTACCACGGGCACGCGGTGGCGGCGGTGGCGGCCACCAGCGCGCACATCGCCGAGGCGGCGTGCGCGGCGATCCGCGTGGACTACGCGCCGCTCGAGCCCGTGCTCACGCTCGAGCGCGCGCTCGCGCCCGACGCGCCGATCCTGCACGACGACCTGCGCGCGACCGGCGACGAGCCGCTGCCCAAGGGCCCGACCAACGTGGCCTCGCGGCGCGAGATGGGGCGCGGCGACGTGACTCGCGGCTTCGCCGAGGCCGACGTGGTGGTCGAGCGCGAGTTCCACACGCCCATGGTCCACCAGGGCTACATCGAGCCGCACGCCGTGCTGGCGCGCACCGGCGAGGACGGCCGCTCGGTGGTCTGGTGCTGCACGCAGGGCGCGTTCATGGTGCGCGCCTACTCGGCCAAGGTCCTGGGTCTCTCGACCGACATGATCAAGGTCGTGCCGACCGAGATCGGCGGCGGCTTCGGCGGCAAGACCACCGTGTATCTCGAGCCGCTCGCGGTGCTGCTATCGCGCAAGTCGGGCCGGCCCGTGAAGATGGTCATGACGCGCGAAGAGGTGTTCCGCGCGACGGGCCCGACCTCGGGCACGCACGTGCGCGTGAAGATGGGCGCCAAGCGCGACGGCACGCTCACGGCCGCCGAAGCGGTGCTGGTGTACGAGGCCGGCGCGTTCAAGGGCTCGCCGGTCGGCGCCGCGATGATGACCGTGTTCGCGCCCTATAAGCTCGCGAACGTGAAGATCGAGGGCTGGGACGTGGTGGTGAACAAGCCCAAGGTCGCGGCCTACCGCGCGCCGGGCGCGCCGATGGCGGCGCTCGCCACCGAGACCGTGCTCGACGAGCTGGCCGCGAAGCTCGGGCTCGACCCGATCGACCTGCGACTCACCAACGCCGCGCACGAGGGCGTGCAGGCGACCTACGGCCCGAAGTACCGCGCGATCGGCTTCGTCGAGACACTGAAGGCCGCGAAGAGTCATCCGCACTACCGCGCGCCGCTCGGTCCCAATCAAGGCCGTGGCGTGGCCTCCGGCTTCTGGTTCAACGCAGGCATGTCGTCGTCGGCCAACGTGGCGATCAACGAGGACGGCTCGGCGGTCGTGATGAGCGGCTGCCCCGACATCGGCGGCTCGCGCGCGTCGCTCGCGCTCATGGCGGCCGAGGAGCTCGGCATCCCCGTGGAGCGCGTGCGGCCGGTCGTCGTCGACACCGAGTCGATCGGCTACAACGACCTGACGGGCGGCAGCCGAGTCACGTTCGCGACCGGCATGGCGGTGATCGAGGCGGCGCGCGACGTGGTGCGGCAGCTGCGCGCGCGGGCGGCGCAGACCTGGGGCATCGAGCTCGACGCCGTGGCCTGGGAAGACGGCCGGGCCGTGGCCGCGAACGGCGCCGAGGGCAAGCACGAGCCGCTCTCGCTGCGCCAGATCGCCTCGCGCGCCGCCGCCACCGGCGGGCCGATCACCGGGCGCGCGTCACTCACCGCGCGCGGCGCGGGTCCCGGCTTCGCCACCCACCTGTGCGACGTGGAGGTCGATCGCGAGACCGGCGCGGTGAAGGTGCTCCGATACACGGCCGTGCAGGACGCGGGCAAGGCCGTGCACCCGAGCTACGTCGAGGGCCAGATGCAGGGCGGCGCCGCGCAGGGCATCGGCTGGGCGCTGAACGAGGAGTACGTGTTCGACGCCAAGGGCGTGATGGAGAACGCCGGCTTCCTCGACTACCGCATCCCCGTGGCGAGTGACTTGCCGATGATCGACACGGTGATCGTCGAGGTGCCCAACCCGATGCACCCGTACGGCGTGCGCGGCGTGGGCGAGACGCCGATCGTCCCGCCGCTGGCGGCGGTCACGAACGCCGTGCAGCGCGCCGTCGGCGTCGAGGTGCGCGAGCTGCCGATCTCGCCGCCCAAGCTGCTCGCGCTGCTCGAGCACGCGCGCTAGGCGTGGCGCGCGTCGTCTTCGCGGCGGGGCTGCGAAGGTTCACGGGCGGCGTCGAGTCGCTCGAGGTCGAGGCGCGCGACGTGCGCGCGCTCCTGGCCGAGCTGTACCGGCGCTGGCCCGCGCTCGAGAAGCGCCTCGCCGAGGGGACCGCGATCGCCATCGACGGCGAGGTGATCCCCCACGGCGAGGCCCTTCACGAGTCACTCCGCCCGCAGGCGGAAATCCACTTTCTCCCGCAGATCAGCGGGGGTCGGCTCTAGAGCGAGCTCAAGAACGTCTTGAGCCTGCGTTGGTCGCCGGAGCCGAGCCGCCGGTAGTTGCTGACCGCGCCGCTCGCCTCGTTCCTGTGGCGCGAGATCGCGTCGTCGAAGTTGAGCGAGAGCAGGTCGTGCATCAGCCGGCCGCGCACGTGCACGCCCCAGAGCGGAGGCGTGCGCAGCATGTTCGCGGTCGCCTGGCCTCCGTTCTGCACGATCCCGTCGCCGGTGCCGATGTCGTGCAGCAGGAAGTCACTGAACGGGTGGATGATCTTGTTGCCCACCGCATCCGAGACCTTGAGCGTGCCGCCGTTCAGCACCGAGCCCGCAGGCGCGGTCACGAACGTCGGCGTGTGACAGGTGGCGCAGCCGATCTGCGAGAAGATCTTCTCGCCCGCCTGCGAGTCCGGCGTGTTGGCCACCGAGGCGTAGCGCGGCGGCACCTTGGTCGCGCGCATGAAGCGCGCGAAGCGGTCGACGTCGCCCAGACCGTCGGCGCCGATCTCGTCCTCCGGGTCCTGGATCGCGTCGCACAGCTGCGCGACCTCGTTGGGCAAGAGCACGCTCGTGATCCCCATCTCGTTCAGGTACGCGTCGGCCGAGAACGAGAGCAGGCTGGCGTGCTGGTTCTTCCAGCCGAAGCGGGCCACGCGCGTGGTGCCGCCGGCCTCGAGCACCGGCACGGTGATCACCTTGCCGCAAATCGCACCGCGCGACTGCGAGCACTGGTTCGACGCGTTCGCGCGGATCGCCGCCGACGGGATGGCCTCGATGAAGCCGTCCCCCAGCGTGTTCAGCGACGCGCGCTGCGTGCGGATGTTCTCGCTCGCCGGAACCCTCTCCTGACCCGTCAGGTCCGGGAACTCCGCGCTCGGACAGATCGAGCGGTCGTTCATGAGCGAGCGCGCGTGCACCACCTCGGTGCCGTCGCCCATCGGCAAGTCCGGATCCACGAAGTTCCCGGACCGGTCCTTGTGACCCACGCGCTGCTCGGTGACCTGACTCGCCGCTCCCGATACCGGGCTCTGATGGCACTCGCGGCAGGCCTGCGCGTTGTACAGCGGACCGAGGCCCTCGTCGGCGTCCTCGGCCCCATCGAACGCCTCCTGGTCGTTCGTGTGAGTCGTCGCATCGGTGAGTCCATTCGAGACGCCGTCGAAGCCGGCGGGCGCCTCGGTCGGCGATGCCCGGGTGGTCGCGATGACGTCCGCGACCTCTCTTCCTCCTGTCGCCCGCGCAGTCGAGCCCGCGCCGGCATTCGAAGCCCACAACAGAAACGGAAACCCCATACCCATGAGTACTGCCACTCCAGTCTTCATGAGTGAAGCATCGACGCAGGGGCGATTCGCCTCGGTGATTCCCCCCACGAAAGGATTCGTGAGGAGAATCACTGACGCATTTCTGTGTAGCTAGTGGGATGCGCTGGGGCGGGCTCCGACGTCGATCGCAACGCCGGGCACGGGCAAGCTGCGCTCGGGCGCGGGCGAACCCACGGTGACACGCTCGGCTTCGATGCCCTTCTCGGAGACGAATTTCGCGTGCAGCGCATCGGCACGTTGCGCGGCGAGCGCGGAGAGCGCTCCGTCGGGAAGTGACTGGCTGGACAGTTTCGCTTCGAGCCACTTGCTCTGCTCGTCGTCGAGCGGCGGCGGAGACTGACCGGTCGTACTGGCTTCGAGGTGCAGGCGAACTGCGCGTCGCGTGCCCATCTCGCCCAGGTTGCCCAGCGCCCGCAGGCCCGTGCTCCGCTCGAGCTCGGCCAGGAGCGCCCGCTCGCGCAGCGCGCGCAGGTCCCCGGTCGAGGTGCCGCCGTGCAGCGTGAGCGAGAGGGCGGGCGAGCTCGTGAGCAGCGTGGCGAGCTGCTCGATGCGCGAGGCGCCCGACTCAGTCGGCTCGATGCCGCCGGGCTGGAACTCGACGGGCGCGGGCCGCAGGTCGATCTTTCCGTCCTTCGTGCCCGCGCCCAAGAGCTTGAGCGGGGAGGCGAGCGCGCCCACCAGCGCCTTGCGCAGCGCCTGGCCGGCCAGGCTGCTCAGCCCCACGTGGGTGCCCGCGCGGTCGCCCGCGACCGGCACCGAGAGCGTGATCACGCCCTCCTGGTTCTTCAGCAGCCCGATCGCCATCGACAGCGGGATGCCGAAGTTCTCCTCGAACAGCGCCTCGCCTTGCGCGCCGCCCACCTCGAGTGACTGGATCGCGACGTCGGTCTGGCTGTCGTACGTGCCGCCCTCCAGGTGGGCCGTGAGCTCGAGCGACAGGTCTCCGCCAGAGAGCGCGTAGCCGCTGGGCGAGACGTAGGGGTTGAGCGGCGCGAGCGGCATGGTCGTGAGCTCGGCCCGCACGCGCGTGCGCTGGCCCTGGATCCCCCCGTGCACGTGCAGGAGCGCCCCGTGCAGGCCCTTCAGGTCGGCGACGAACGCGTCGACCGCGGGCGGCGGCCACAGGATCTTCACCGCGTTGGCGTCGAGCTGCTCGATGCGCGCCTCGTAGAAGGGAGTCACGCTGCGGTCCAGCACGTGCACCTTGCCGCGCTGCAGGCGGAAGGAGTCGAGCCGCGCCTTGACCTCTGGCGCGGGCGCAGGCGCGGCGGGCGCAGACGGGGGCTGTGAGTCGGCCGGAGCTTCCCCGGGCGCGGGTGCGGCGAGCTTGGGCAGCACCAGCCCGTCCGCCGTGCGCACCAGCGCGGCGGTCGGCTCTGACACGGTGACTCGCTGCAGCGTCACCGCGATCGCGCGCGGCACGGCCGGGTCGCCGCCCAGCGCGGGCAGCACGGTGGCTTCCTTGAGCTGCACCGCCAGGTCCTTCCAGCCCACGGCGAAGTCCTTGTCGCCCGGCTTGCCCACGGCGAGGTCCGCCAGCCCGAAGCTGCCCGCCACGCGCAGGTCGGAGGTGTTCGGCGCGCTCGCGCCGCGGCCGGCCAGGATCAGCTCGAGGTCGGCGCGCGCCTTGCCGTCGCGCAACAGCTCGGCGCCCGGTGCGGGCGCGCGCGCGGCCAGCGGCGCCAGCGCGAAGTCGGTGAGTCCCAGCTTGCCCTTGAACGACAGTGGCTTCAGGGTGAGGTCTCCGCCGACCTGGAGTGACCCGGCGCCTTCCTTCACCGCCAGTGACACGGGCGACGAGCCGGTCGTGGGATCGGCCACGTTCTTCACCTCGGCGTCGACGCCCAATGTGAGCGGTGAGTCGGCGCCGAGCAGCTCGACCTCCGCTCCCTCCAGTCGCGCGCGCTTCAACAGCCACGTCCACGGCTTGGCCGGCGCCGCCTCGGCCGCGGGCGCGGCGGCCTGCTCCGGCTCGGGCGGCTTCGCGGGCGGCTCGAGCACCAGGAGCGGGCGCTTCGAGCGCGGGTCGACCACGACGTGCGCGCCTTCGAGCCGCACGTCGGCCACCGCGGCGTGTTGCTTGACCACGTCGACCTCGTCCAGGCCGACCGTGAGCTTGCGGAACGACAGCGCCGGGTGGTCGAGCTTGGGCACGCTCACCACCACGTTCGAGAGCCCGAGCGTCCCCGAGACCGTGTGCGCGCCGCCGGTCTCGAAGCGGTGGTCGATCGACGCGTCGAGCGTGCCGGCGAGGTCGCTCCAGCCGAACATCTTGAGGTACACGCGCACGCCCGCGATCGGCAGGTCGGCGATCACGATGTTCGAGTGAGTCGACGGGCCGGCCTGCTTCTGCTCCATGTCGGCTTTGAAGCCGATCCGGCCGCCGCCGACGTCGGCCTCGACCTCCACGTGACCCGGCTCCTTGCCGTTGGGATCGAAGCGCAGCGCGAGCTTGCGCGCCTCGAGGTTCGGGATCGCCAGGTCGAAGCGCTGCGGGCCGTTGTCGCCGACGGTGAAGTCGCGGAACACGACCGAGCCCTTGTGCAGCACCACGCTTCCCGCGGCGAGCGCCCAGCTCGACGGCTCCTCCTGCTCGGGCGGCTTCGCCGGCTCGGGCGAGGGCACGGGCTTGGGCAGCGCGAGCCCGTCCTTCAGACGGTCGAGGCGCACCGTGAAGTCGTCGAGCTGGAACTCCTCCACGTCGAGTGTCTTCCACAGCAACTCGAGCCAGCTGATGTTGACCCACAGCCGCTCGGTCGCGAACAGCGGCGGCTTCACGTCGCCGGAGCTGCCCGCCGGGAGCTCGTCCGCGTAGACCTCGAGCCCGTGCAGAGTGACTCCGCCGCGCAGCAGCGACAGGTCGAGGTCGCGCAGGGCGATGCGCCCGATCAGCGCCTCGTCGGCCTGCTTTACGATGATCGGGCGCAGCACGTACGGCAGGGCGATGCGCGCCGCCACGAGCAGCACGAGCAGCGCCAGAAGCAGCTGATTGCGGCGCACGCGCAGCACTGCTCCGATCGCCGCGCGGTCTGGGAGCTTCATCGGGGGGGGACCTCTCCGGCTAGCATAACCGCTGGCCGGCCGGCCGCGCGCACTCACCGATCGTCGTCGTCGATGTCTTCGAGATGGAAGCGGTGCAGAACGCGGTGAAATACCGGCGCCAGGAGGATCGCGGCCAGCACCAGGAACAGCATGCCGGAGTACAGCGCGTAGAAGCCCGCGAACAACTTGCCCGACTCGGTGTGCGGCATGTCGACCGGGCCCATGCCGCCGAGCAGCATCGACGCGTTCAGGAACGAGTCGACCCAGGGCAGCGACTCGAACCAGTGGTAGCCGACCATGCCCGCCGCGAGCGACCCGGCGAGCAGCGACCCGCCCAGCGCGGCCGAGGCGCGAATCCGGCGCCGGAAGTGTTCCGGGTCGAGCGGCTTGACGCGCCTCTTGGTCAGAAGCCGTAACTCAGCGCGATGAACGGGCCGCGCATCTGCATGCGCTGGTTGCTGTCGCCCGCGTCGCGGCGGTAATCGAGGAACTTGTAGCCGAAGTGAGTGCTCCAGCTCTCGCTGAAGCGCCACGAGAGCGTCGTGACCTGCTCCCAGGTGAAATCGGAGCAGTAGTTCCCGAGGTTGAAGCCGCCCACGTCGCCCGCGATGCGGAACACGACCGTGCTCGACAGGTCGGCCGCGAAGCGCAGGCCGACCACCGGGTCGACCCACTCGGTGCGATCGCCCAGGCGGAAGGTGCGCGCGCCGTGCACCGGACCACTCAGGTCGACCGTGATCTTGGGGTCGACCGACCAATAGCGCACGCCGCCGTAGAGCTCGCCGCGCAGCTTGCGCTTGTCGCTCGGGCTGTTCGAGAACGGGCTGCCGAAGGTGAACAGCCGGTGACCGCCGTTCAGCTCGAAGATGTACTCGTTCACGCTGGTCGAGACCTCGGCGCCGGCCTGCACCCCGAGCACGGGCGGACCGACGCGGACGTTCTGGCTCTGCTTGGGCACGCGCAGCTTCGCCCAGGTGCCGTCGAAGACCGCGGACCAGTCGTCCCAGTCACCGCGCGCCCGCGCCTGGAGGCCGCCGCTCAGGTGGTCGAAGAGCTGGGAGAACGAGATGTGCGTGTCCGACTCACCCTGGGCGGTGTCGACCTTGCTGGCCAGGCTCGAGGCCCAGATGTAGCCGCCGATCTCGTAGTGAGTCCCGCCGTCGCCGTCCGCGCGCGCGGCGCCCGCCCAGGCGCACGCACAGAGCACGAGAAAAACCCCCCGAAGTATCCCTCGCGGCATCGCTCTCCCCCAGCGGTTCCCGGGCCAGAACTTATCACTCCGCGCGCAGAAACAGACACTTCAGGTAGGCGGCTTCCGGGAAGCCGACCGGATGGTCGCAGGCGTGCGCGGTCCGCTCGCGCTCGCGCAGCCGGCGGCCCGCGCGCGCCGCACCCTGGCGGACGGCCCCGGCCAGCGCGTCGGCGTCGACGCGCGCCGAGCACGAGGCCATGACCAGGTCTGCGCCCGGGGCGAGCAGCCGCGCGGCGGACTCGGCCAGACGCGCGTACGCGTGCAGTGCGCCCGCGACGTCGGCCTGGGTCCGGGTGAGCGCGGGCGGGTCGACGACCACGAGCTCGAAGCGCCGGCCCGCTGCGGCCAGGCGCGGCAGCTCCTCGAACGCGTCGCCCTGCGCGAGCTCGTGCGCGCAGCGCGCGACCTGCGGGTCCGCGCGGTTCAGCGCGAAGTTGGCCAGTGACTCGTCGAGGGCGATCCGGCTCGCGTCGAGCGAGAGCACGCGCGCCGCCCCGCCGCGCGCCGCGTGCAGCGAGAAGCCGCCCGTGTAGGCGAACGCGTCGAGCACGTTGCGGCCCTGCGCGAGCGCGCCGACGCGCGCGCGATTCTCGCGCTGGTCCAGGAACCAGCCGGTCTTCTGGCCGCGCGCGGGGTCACAGCGCAGCGCGAGCCCGGCCTCGCGGAACACGATCGGAGCGTCGAGCGGCGGGCCCGCGAGCACGTCGCCGTCGCGCAGGCCGGCGCGCTCGGCACAGACCGCCGCGATCGCGCGCGCCGTGCGCGCGACCACGCGCTCCGGGGCGAGTGACTCGCCCAGCGCGGCCAACACCTCGGGCAGGTGAGGCAGCCACGCCGCCGTGTACAGCTTCAGCACCACCGTGCCTTCGTAGCGGTCCACCACGAGCCCGGGCAGGCCGTCGCTCTCGCCGTTCGCGACGCGCCACCCGGTCGTGCCCTCGCCGGCGAGGTGCGCCCGCTTCTCGGCGGCCGTCCGCAGCCGCTCCGCGAAGAACGTGCGGTCGACGGGCCGCGGCCCGCCGCGATGCAGCACACGCACGCGGATCGGCGAGTCCGGGTCCCACAGACCCAGCGCCAGCAGCTTGCGGTGGCGATCGAAGATCACCGCCAGGTCGCCCGCCTGGCCGGGCCGGCTGTGCGAGCGGATGCTCTCGGCGTACAGCCAGGGATGCTCCTTGCGCACCCAGCGCTCGGCCGAGTTCGTGAGTCGCACGGTGACACTCCGGGGTGTGACTCCGCTTGGGCGGGCCATCCCTCCTACAGTATCAAGCCGCCCGGCACAGCTCCCGCTCGGCCTCCTCCAGGGTGTCGCAGCACAGGCCGCGCTGCCGGCGCAGCTCCTCGAGGTAGGCGCGGTCGTGGCGCCGGTACCAGTGCGCCAGCGTATCGGGACCCGCCGGCGTGTCGGGGACCTCGTCGAAGGCCCAGAACGAGTTCGCGGTTTCGGGCGCGAGCTTCGCGGTCATGCGCGTCCAGCCCGCGCCGCAGGCGCGCGCGGAGTCGGTCACGAAGTCGGTGTCGGCCAGGTCGCGGAACACGATCGCACCGGTCGGCCGCAGCCGGCGGTCGAGCTGCACCAGGATGTTCTGCGGATTGGGAGTCACGTACTGCAGCCCGTAGCGCGCGAGCAGCCGCGCCTTCGCGCGGCCCACGGGCTCGGCGTACGCGTCGCCCCAGAACGCCGCGAACTCGCGCCCGCCGTGCGCGGCGATCGCGCGCCCGACGAAGGGAATGCTGAACGCGGGCAGATACACGTGTCCGTCACACAGCCGTGCGAGATCGCGCACCAGGAAGCCCGTCTCGCCGTCGGGCACGCGCACGCCGATCGACTCGCACAAGACGATCAGCTGCCGATCGACGCCCAGGCGCGCGTCGACCGCGCGCACGTGCGCCGCGAAGCGCAGCGCTTCGTCGACCTCGGTGCGCATGCGCGTCTTCTCGGGCTGGCAGACGTCGCGGTGCGGATGACTCGTGGCGAGCTTGAGCGCGAACGGCCGCTCCGGACCCTCGGCGACCACGAGCGTGCGCGACGACGTAAAGCGCGCGGGCCAGCGCTCTGCGGCGGGCGCGGCAGCGTATGCGACCGAGGGGTCACGATTCAGCGGGTGCTTGGGGAAACGCACGCGCTCGCCGTCCAGGAAGCGCGCCACGAGCTCGCGCGGCGCGTCGTCGGCGATCTCCACGCGCAGCTCGGCGCGCGGCACGAGCGCGACCTCGAGTGCGACCGGGTCGGTCGTCGTGCGAAAGCCGGAAAAGTTCGACTGCTCTTCCCAGAGCAGCCACTGGGCGAAGGGGTGGGGGACCACTTCGCTCTGTGTCTTCGGCACCTCGGCGTTGCTTTGTGAGCGGACCCGGGATAGAGTGCCGCGCGTCGTTTACGTCAATCTCAACCGGGGAGGCGCAAAGATGAAGCTCACATTCGTCGTGCGCCCCGTTTCGGCCGCTTTCTCGCCGTCTGCGAGACAGCGTGTCTCGAACGACGGTGACCAGAGGACACACGCGTCCGCCTCAGATTGACGGAGCCCATAGACACGGGGCTCACCCGGAGGCCGCGGACGCGAGAGCGACCGCGGCCTTCGGCGCTTAAGGGAACGGACCCCGCCATGAGCTTTCCGGCACGGACACAGACACTCAACGAAACCAGCGCCACGGCGCGAGGCGACGTCGCCGAAGTGGCGAAGCTCGCCTATCCGGTCGTCCTGTCGACGATCGCCGAGACGGTCATGCAGACCATCGACACCGCCATGCTGGGTCACCTGGGCCCGACCCAGCTCGGCGCGGCCGGCTTCGCCGGGCTGTGGATCTGGACCCTGTTCGTGCCGTTCACCGGCACCTCGCAGGGCGTGCAGTCGTTCGTGTCTCGCCACGACGGTGCGGGCGAGCCCGGGCGCTGCGGCGCCTGGATCTGGCAGTCCGCGTGGCTCCTGGTGCCGGCGATGACGGCGTGGATGTTCGCGATCGCCTTCCTGTTCCCGAGACTGGTCGCGTTCATCGCGCCCTCGCCCGAGCTGCAGGCCGCGGCGCTCGACTTCGGGCGCGCGCGGCTGTTCGGCGGCCCGCCCGTGGTGGTGAACTTCATCGCCGCGTCGTTCTTCCGCGGCATCGGTGACACGCGTACGCCGCTGGTGGTGACGCTGATCGGTGTCGGCGTGCACCTGGTGTTCGCCTACGGGCTGATCTTCGGCGAGCTCGGCATGCCCGCCTGGGGCGTGTACGGCGCGGGCATCGCGCAGGCGCTGGCGAGCTGGACGTTCATGCTCGCCTATCTGTGCTTCGTGCTGCGGCGCAAGGTGCGCACGCGCTACCGCACGGGCCCGGTCGCCCCGGACGGGGCCGAGATGATGCGCTTCCTGCGCACCAGCGCGCCCATCGGCGGCCAGTGGCTGCTCGACATGACCACGTTCGCCATCTTCGGCTCGATCGTCGCGCGCATGGGCGACGTATCGATGGCGGCGAGTCAGTCGATGCTGCAGCTGCTCGCGCTGTCGTTCATGCAGGTGTTCGCGATCTCGATCGCCTGCGGCACGCTCGTGGGCCGCTACATCGGCGCGGGCGACCTGGAGTCGGCGGAGCGCTCCTACCGCTCGGCGCTCACGCTCGGGCTGTCGCTCACGGCGCTGATCTCGCTCTTGTTCCTGTCGGTCCCGGAGTTCCTGCTCGGGCTGTTCAGCCACGACGCGGAGTTCCTGGCCCTGGCGCGGCCGCTGCTCGCGCTCGGCGCGTTCTTCCAGGTGGTCGACGGCGTGGGGATCATCGCCAGCGGCGCGCTGCGCGGCGCGGGTGACACGCGCTGGCCGTTCATCGTGCAGTCGACGCTGTCCTGGACGCTGCGGCTCGGCGCGGTGGTCACGTTCGCGGTCTACCTGAAGGGCGGAGTGTTCGGCGCCTGGGTCGGGGAGCTCGTATACGTGTTCGCGCTCGGGCTGGCCTGGGTGCTGCGCTTCCGCGCGGGTCACTGGCGGAGCGTGCGCATCTAAGCGCCGCGGGCGCGCGCAGCGAGCCGAAGGGCGAGCGTAGTCGAACCGATAGGGAGGAGATGTCCGATGCAGCCGAGCCGCTCCCGCTCGATCCGACGAAGCTCGCCGTGGCGACGCTGTCGGACCCCGGGCGCGTGCGTCCCGACAACCAGGACGCGGTCGCGGTGCTGGCGAACGTCTCGAACGAGCGCCTGGTCGCGGTCGTCGACGGCATGGGCGGCAACAGCGGCGGGGAGGCGGCGGCCAAGATCTGCCTCGAGACACTCGGGCGGGTGTTCCGCGAGCCGCACGGCAAGCCCGACGAGAGACTCCGCCGCGGGCTCGAGCTCGCGAACGAGGAGATCTACTCACACGCGCTGTCCAAGCCCGACCTGAAAGGCATGGGCACGACCGCGGTTGCCCTGCTGTTCGGCGCGGGGACGAGCGGCGTGTGGCTGGCCTGGATCGGCGACAGCCGCTGCTACCAGCTGCGCGACGGAAATCTCACTGCGCTCACCGACGACCACTCGCTGATGGCGGAGTGGGTGAAGATGGGGGTGCTCCAGGCGGACGAGGTCGAGAGTCACCCGCGCCGCCACGAGCTCACGCGCGTGGTCGGCCTGTCGCCCGACGTGCTGGTCGAGCTGCTCCGGATCGACGTGAAGATCGGAGACCGGTTCCTGCTGTGCTCCGACGGCGTGCACTCACTCGTGCCGGACCGGCTGCTGAAGGCGGCGCTGTCCGGGCCGCACTCCGCCGAGGAGGCCGCGCGCCAGCTGATCGACCGCGCGAACGCGAACGGCGGCTCCGACAACGCGACCGTCGCGGTGGTCGAGGTCGTCGCCGAGTCGGTGCGCGAAGAGGCCGAGCAGCCCCCCGAGGTGCCGCTCGAGCTCGAGCTGCCGGCCCCGCCACCGGCGCCGGAGCGCGTGTTCGAGCTGTCCGACGGCCCCGACACCGAGCCACTCGAGACCGCTCCTGCTCCACAGACTCCGCCCGACGACCTGGGCATCGAGGTCGAGCCGACCGCGCACGCGAGCGCCGCGATCGACGCCGCGCTGGCAGAGCTCGCCGCCGCGCGCAGCGAGGCGAGCGCCGCCGGCCCCGCGCCCGAGCCGGCCGAGACCACGGCCGAAGACTCGATGTTCGGTATCTCGAAGATGTTCGCCGTGGACCCGCCCGTGACCGAGCCGGACACGCCGCGGCCGCAGGCCTTCGAGCTCGAGCTGGAACGCAACACCGCCGAGGCGCCCGCGGCGCCGACCGCCCAGGCCGAGACGTCGTTCGCGGACCTGATGGGTGACGAGCCGGGTGAGTCGCCCGCGCTCGAGGCCCCGGCCGCTCCGGCGCCCGCGCCGAAGCGCGTCGCCACGCCGCCTGCCGCAGCTCCGGCGCTCGACTTCGGAGAGGAGCCGCGCGCGTTCGCGCCCCCGCCCCCGCAGGCGCGCGCGGTCCAGATCCCGCTGATGACTCCGGTGCGCAAGCGGCGCGGGCTGCACGCGCCGTCGGTGCTGACCGGCCTGGCTTGTGGCCTCGCCGTGGTCGGGCTCGGCATCGCGGGCTGGTTCTACGTGAAGGCGCGGCCCGAGCCGGCGCCCGCGCCGGCCCCGAGGTCCGCAGCCGTCGCCCCGCGCCCGCGCCCCGCGCCGGCTCTCGCGCCCGCACCCGTGCGAGTCACTCCGCCGCCCGCGCCCTCCGTGACGCCGCCGCCACCCGCCCCGGTCCCGCCGCCCGCGCCCGCGGCGCCCGCGCCGACCGCGGAAGTGACTCCAGCGCCGGCTCCACTGCCCGTCGCGCCTGCGTCGACGCCGGCGCCCGCAGTCACTCCGCCGTCCCCGGCCGCATCGGCTCCGACGCCGATCGCGATGCCCGCTCCGCCGACGCCTCCGCCGACCACGGTCGTGATCGTGCGCCCGGCCAACCCGGCCCCGCCGCAGACCGTGCCGGCGTCGCCCGACGGCACGGCGCCGCCCCAGCCGCTCCCGACCTCGGCCAGCTTCGAGCTCA
>DATKAO010000062.1 GCA_035498015.1 Myxococcota bacterium | reverse complement strand
CGAGGCCGCCCATAAGCGTTATGGCCACAACCAGTACACGAGACAAAGGATATGTCGTCACGATCATCCTCCAATTATAAGGTTTTCCTGTCCAAACTGCGCGCGTTTCTTTACAGGATGTCGCGCTGAAGGGCAAGTGTTTTCTGAGCCTCCGGGTCGACGTCTCGGCGGCTTGCTTTCCCGTCGCTGTCTCACTAGCCTTGCGGGGTTACCATGACCGCGGCGTTTGAAATCACGGCAATCGATCCGCGCACCAAGGCCCGTGCGGGTCGGCTGCGCACGGCTCACGGGGTGGTCGAGACGCCCGTGTTCATGCCCGTGGGCACGCACGCCGCGGTGCGCGCGATGACTCCCGAGCAGGTCGCGGCCACCGGCGCGCGCATCCTGCTCGCCAACACCTACCACCTGTTGCTGCGGCCCGGGCCCGAGCTCGTGAAGCGCGCGGGCGGGCTGCACGACTTCATGGCCTGGAGCGGGCCGATCCTGACCGACTCCGGCGGCTTCCAGGTGTTCAGCCTGAAGCACAAGGAGATCTCGGCCGAGGGCGTGCGCTTCAAGAACGAGATCGACGGCTCCGAGCTGCTGCTCACGCCCGAGCGCTCGATCGAGATCCAGCACTCACTCGGCGCCGACATCATCATGGCCTTCGACGAGTGCACGCCGTACCCGGCCACGCCCGAGCTCGCGCGCCGCGGCGTCGACCACTCCCTGCGCTGGCTGGAGCGCTGCGGGCGCGCGCACGAGGGCTCCGACCAGGCGCTGTTCCCGATCGTGCAGGGCTCCGTCTATCTCCCCGAGCGCGAGCGCTCGGCGCGCGAGACGGCGAAGTTCCCGGCGCCGGGCTACGCGATCGGCGGTGTCTCGGTGGGCGAGGGGCTCGAGGAGCTGAAGCGCATCGTGGGCTTCACCGCGCCGCTCCTGCCGGCCGACAAGCCGCGCTATCTCATGGGCGTCGGCCTGCCCGAGGACCTGGTCGAGTCGGTGGAGCGCGGCATGGACATGTTCGACTGCGTGATTCCCACCCGCTATGCGCGCTCGGCCACGCTGTTCACGCGCCGCGGCCGCATCCGCATGAACCACCGGCGCTACCGCCGCGACTTCTACCCGATCGACACGAGCTGTGACTGCTACGCGTGCAAGACCTTCACGCGCGCCTACGTGCACCACCTGTACGCGGCGAACGAGATCCTCGGCACGATCCTCGGCGCCATTCACAACGTGCGCTTCTACGAGCGGCTGATGGCCGACATGCGCCCCGCGATCGTGGCCGGCGAGTTCGGCGAGTGGAAGCGCGCGTTCTACGCCGACTACGGCACGCCGGGCGCGGACCCGGAATCCGGCGCTAACGAGTAAGTCGGACCGGAAGGCTCTTGAGCGCGTTGTTCAGGTTCGAGCGCTGGTGGCGCGGCTCGCCCAGGAGCTCGATGCGCGGGAACTCGGCGAGCAGCTCCTCGAAGAACACGCGCGCCTCGAGCCGCGCCAGCGCGGCGCCCAGGCAGAAGTGCTCGCCGAAGCCGAACGAGAGGTGCGGGTTGGGGGAGCGGCGGATGTCGAAGCGCTCGGGGTCGGGAAAGACCTCGGGGTCGCGGTTGGCCGCGCCGTAGTAGAGCGCGATGCGGTCGCCGGCTTGGATCGCCTGCCCGCGAATCACGGTGTCTCGTGTGGCCGTGCGCCGGAAGTAGTGGAGCGGGCTCTCGCAGCGCAGCATCTCCTCGACCGCGCCGGGAATCAGCGACGGGTCGGCGCGCAGCTCGGCCAGCGCCGCCGGGTGCTCGAGCAGCAGCCGCACGCCCGACGACAGGAGGTTGCGCGTGGTGTCGTTGCCCGCGGTCGCGAGCTGCACGAAGAAGCCGCCGAACTCGGCGTCGGTCATCGTCGCCCCGTCGACTTCGCCGTTCACCGCGACCGTGGTGAGATCGGCCCCGCTCTTCCCGCGCCGCTCGCCCGCGAGCCGGATCGCGTACAGCGCCATCTCGATCGAGGCCTGCGGCGCCGCCTCGGCACCGGCGGGGTTCACGTCGGCGTCCTGTGAGCCGGTGAGCTGCGCGGCCCAGCCGCGCACCTTCGCGCGCTCCTCCGCGGGCACGCCCAGCATCTCGCCGAACACCTGGCTGGGCAGCTCGGCCGCGACCTCCTCGACCAGCTCCAGCTCGCGCTTCGCGCCCGCGCGCGCGAGGATGCCGCGCGCGATCTCGCGCACGCGCGGCTCGAGGCCCGCCACCAGCCGAGGCGTGAACGAGCCCTGCAGGAGCCGCCGGAAGCGCAGATGCTCGGGCGGATCCATGCCCAGCAACGTGAAGCGCATCATCGCGAGCTGCGCCTCGGACAGCTCCTCGATCACCACGAAGCCGCGCGCCGACGAGAAGCGCTCCGGGTCGCGAGACACTTCCGCCACGTCGGCGTGGCGAGTCAGCGCCCAGTAGCCCCCGCCGTCCGGGGTCGGCTGCCAGTGCACCGGCCGCTCGCGCCGCAGGCGCGCGAAGTCGGCGTAGGGCGCGCCGCGCGCGTAACGGTCGGGTGAGTAGACGTCGATCTCGTCGGCGCGTACGCGGCCCCAGCGCGCGCCGGGCGCGGTCAGGAAGCGCGCGAGGTCGCCGCGCGCGGAGGCGAGCGCCGCCATGTCCGCCACGACGCGCAGCTCGGCGTTCGGCAAAAGCTCGACCAGGCGCTCGGCGGTGGAGAGCGGGTGACCGGCATCGCCCTCGATCGCGAGCACCAGCACCGGCATGCCGAGCCCGCGCAGCGCGGCCGGGTCGGGTAAGTCACTCGCGGCGGCGCCGCGCAGCATGCGCGCCAGATCCTCCGCCTTCCTGGCGCGCATGTCCGCCAGTATGCGCTCCTGCAGCTCGGGAGTGAGTCCGGGCATGAGGCGGCTCTGCAGCGCCTCGCGCGTGATCTCGACGTAGGCTTCGACGCCGCGCGCCTCGACCAGCCCGGCGCCCGCGAGATACAAGTCCGCCTGCGCCTTGCGCGTCTCCCAGGCCGTGGGCGGCACCACGAGCACGAGCGCTTGGAACGCGCCGGGCGCGCGCACCGCGGCGTGCAGCGTCGTCGCCGTGCCCATCGAGGCGCCGCCCGCGACCGGGCGCTCGAGCCCGAGCGCCCCCGAGAGCTCGAGCAAGTCGCTCGCGAGCGCGGACCAGGCGCCCGCCGCGACGTCGCGCGCCGGCGCCGAGCGGCCGTGGCCGCGCGCGTCGTAGCGCACGACCCGCGTGCCGGGCAGGTCGCGGAACAGGGCGTCCATGCCCAGCGCGTCCTCGCCCGCGATCGACGACGTGAAGCCGTGCGTCCACACGAATGGCTGGCCCGACCCGGCGATCTGCACGTGTGTCTTCCCGGACGAAAGCTCGATCTCGCGCTCTTCCATGCGCGAGATTCTACGCCTAGGCTAACGGCCCCATGGACGAGCCGCGCATCCGCGAGCTGCACCGCGACCTGATCGCGATCGACCACCGCTTCGCCATGCCCGGCGGGGTCGAGCTCGGGACCCGCTGCGTGCTGGTGCGACTCACCGGCGGCGGCGTCCTCGTCCACGCCCCCGGCCCGCTGTCCGATCCGGTGCGGCGCCAGATCGACTCACTGGGTCCGGTGCGCGCGCTGGTGGCGCCGAACCTGCTGCACCACCTGTTCCTGGCCGACAACCTGGCCGCCTGGCCGCAGGCGCCCGTGTACGCCGCCCCGGGGCTGCGCGAGAAGCTCGGCAACGTGCGCGTCGACGAGGTGCTCGGCGACGCGGCGCCCGCGCTCTGGGCGGCCGACCTGGAACAGATCGCCACGCGCGGAGCGCCGCGCTTGAACGAGGTCGTGTTCCTGCACCGCGCGAGCCGGACGCTCCTGTGTCTCGACCTGTGCTTCAACGTGCGCGCGTCCGGGAATCCCCTGACGCGCTGGCTCATGCGCGTGAACGGGGCCTACGGGCGCTTCGGCCCCTCGCGCATCTTCCGCCTGGCCATCATGAGAGACGCGAGCGCGATGCGCGCATCGATCGACCGCATCCTGGCCTGGGACTTCGACCGCGTGAGCGTGGCGCACGGCGAGATCCTCGAGCGCGGCGGCCACGAGGCGCTGCGCGCGGGCTTCGCGTGGCTCCGGCCCTGACCGGTTACTGCGAGAAGACCGCGCTCCAGACCATCGTGCGCCCGGTCGGATTGCCCGTGCCCACCGCGTGGATGGCGATCAGCGCGCCCGCCGAGACGGCGACGGAGTGAGTCGTGTCCGAGCAGGTCGAGTTCGTGTCGGCGATCGTGCAGGTCACCGCAGTGTCTGCCCCGTTGATGCGCACCGTGAACGCGTAGGAACGGCCAGCGCTCGGCGAGCCACTCAGTCGCACGTAGAAGCTCGAGATCGTGCCCGCGATCGGCAGCACTTGCTGCGCAGGAAGCTCCGTCGTCTGGAGCACACCCTCGTAGAGCGGGATCCAGTTGTTGCTGCCGTTCCCGATGGCCGAGTTCCGGCTGCCGCCGCCGAGGATCAGGTTGCTCGGTCCCGGGTCACCCTGCGGGCCGGGGTCACCCTGGACACCCTGAATGCCCTGCGGACCGGGGTCACCCTGCGGACCCTGCGCACCATTCGCGCCTGGCGCGCCCGGGAGGCCGGGAGCACCGGGGACACCTTGCGGGCCGGGATCGCCCTGCGGACCCTGCGCACCGGCAGCGCCCGGAGCACCCTGCGGGCCGGGGTCGCCCTGCGGACCCTGCGCGCCCGTCGCGCCCGTTGCACCGGTCGCGCCCGTTGCACCCTGCGGACCCTGGGCACCCGGCGCGCCCTGCGGACCCGGGTCACCTTGCGGGCCCTGTGCGCCCGTCGCACCCGTGGCACCCGTCGCGCCCGTGGCACCCGTCGCGCCGGTCGCGCCGGTCGCGCCCTGTGGACCGGCGGCGCCCTGCGGACCCTGCGGGCCCGGGTCACCCTGCGCACCCTGCGCGCCGGTCGCGCCCGTCGCGCCCTGCGGACCCGGCGCGCCCTGCGGTCCCTGCGGGCCCGGGTCACCCTGCGGACCTTGCGCACCCGCCGCGCCCGCGGCGCCGGCAGCGCCCGCGGGACCCTGCGCGCCCGGGTCGCCCTGCGGGCCGGGATCGCCCTGGGGGCCGGGCGGGCCGGACTCACCTGCGTGAGACATCGGCTGGATCTGGCAGTCACCGCCCGTCGGAGTGATGCCGTTTCCCACGACCTTCAGGTAGGGCGCGGTCTCGGTCAGCGTCACGTCGAGCAGCGCGTGGATGCGCAGTGACTTCGCCGGCGAGACGCCCTTCTTGGGCTTCGAGAGCTTGTCCTGGACGTAGCTGACGTTGGGATCGTTCGCGTCGAGCGTGACCTCGTCCAGCGGGACCGTGCACGCCGCGTCGCTGTAGAGCTGGAAGTCGAGTGAGTCGCTGGCCAGGGTCTTCTTGAAGTCCTTGCGGCTCACCCAGTAGTCGACCGCGATCGCATCCGCGCGCGCGAGCTCCGAGAGCGCGAAGCTGGCGATGGCGACCAGAAGAACCGCAACCCGACGACCCAAAGTCATGACTCCTCCCCCCGATGGCAGCAATGACTGACGCGCGCATCGGAGAGCGGAGGCCGTTCACTTTAGGCGGAACTCACGGGCGGCGCGTGTGGCACACCCAGTAGAACTCTTTCGAGGTGGTGCGTTTCCCCTCCGGTCGCACCTCCGTCACCGACGCGAACTTGCGCCGGAGCTCCTTGCGGAACAGGTCGCTCTCCTGGCCGGGGAAGCCCTTCACGACCAGGAAGCCGCGCGGCCCGAGGAGTGACTCGGCCAGGCCGAGCGCCGCCTGGTAGAGCTCCTCGATCGCGGCCAGGTCCACGTCGCGCACGCCCGTCAGCTTGGGGGCGGCGTCGCACAAGACGGCGTCGGCGGGCCGGCCGAGCGCGGCGCGCAGCGTCTCCAGCGCCTCGGGCGCCGTGAAGTCGGCGGTGAGCACCGTGACCTGCGGCGCCGCGAGCGCCGGGGTCTCCTCCAGGTCCACGCCGACGATCCGGCCCTCGGGCCCGACGCGCTGCGCGAGCACCTCGAGCCAGCCACCGGGCCAGCAGCCCAGGTCGAGCACGGCCGAGTTGCGCGCCAGCGGCGGCGCGCGTCGCAAGAGGTCCTCGAGCTTGAACGCGGCGCGCGAGCGGCGGCCTTCGTCTTTCGCGCGGCGGTAGAAGGCGTCCTTGCGGTCGTAGCGCGCCGTCGGCGCTAGACCTTCACGGTCGGGCGGATGCGCACGAACCCGTCGGCGCAGCCCGGAATCGCGCCGCGCACGTACACCAGGTTCTTCTCGAGCTCGACCCGCTCGACGCGCAAGTTCAGCTGAGTCACGCGCGAGTTGCCCGAGTGACCCGCCATGCGCAGGCCCTTCTTGATGCGGCCGGGGAACGTACCCGACGAGACCGCGCCGCCGTGGCGGAACGATTCGTGGTTGCCGTGCGAGTCACTGCGCGTGGGGAAGCCGTGGCGCTTGACCACGCCGGTGAAGCCGCGGCCCTTGCTGGTGCCGATCACGTCGACGAACTCGCCCGCCTTGTAGCCCTCGCAAGTCACCTGCTGGCCGACCTCGTACGACGCCAGCTGCTGGGCGTCGACGGGCACCTCGGCCAGCACGCGCTTGGGCTCGGTCTTGGCCTTAGTGAAGTGACCCTGCATGGCCCTGGGCGTGTGCTTCTTCTTCTTGTCGGCGAAGCCGAGCTGCAGCGCCGAGTAGCCGTCGGTCTCGTCCGACTTCTTCTGCACCACCGTGCACGGCCCGACCTCGATCACCGTGACGGGCACGCGATCGCCGGAGTCGTTGAAGATCTGGGTCATGCCGAGCTTGCGCCCGATCAGTTCGAGGCTCATCACAACACCTTATCGTCGCATGGGCACCCTACCCATGCTCCGGCTACTCGAATGGGCACCCTACCGATGCTCCAGCCGTCTGAGGGGCGCGCATTATAGCCGGGGCTTCCGCGCTGCCCAACCGCGGAACTTCCCTATACTCCGCGCCCGAATAGGGGCCCGACCCACCCCCCGCTCGTCCGGGGGGCGGGCCTTTTCGCGTTTAACTACCCGAAGATGAAGAGCCAAGACTTGATCGAGCGCGCCCTCTCCGGGGCGCGGACGCTGCGCATCGGCCGCATCCGCGGCTCGGGCGGGGCTTGCCTCGCCGCGCGCCTGCGCGGCGCGTTCCCGGGACCGCTGCTCGTGATCTCGCCCACGACCACGCGCGCCGAGCGCTTCGCCGCGGCGCTGCGCGCGCTCGCGCCGGGCACCGACGTGCGGCTCTTCCCGCGCTACGACGTGCCGCCCTACGACCGCTTCTCGGCCCACCCCGAGGTCGAGGCGCGGCGCATGAGCCTCTTGTACGCGTGGCTCTCGGCCGGCCCCGACACGCCGCTCACGGTGGTGTCGTCGTGGTCGGCGCTGCTGCGGCGCACGCCCTCGCGCTCCGAGCTGCGGGCGCGTGTGACTCACCTGGAGCGCGGGCTCTCGGTCGACCGCGACGCGCTGGTCGACGTGCTCGCGCAGGCCGGCTACCACCGCACCAGCCTCGTGGAGGAGCGAGGCGAGGTCGGCGCGCGGGGCGGGATCGTCGATCTCTTCCCGCCGCAGCTCGAGCGGCCGGTGCGCATCGAGTTCGACTTCGACGCGATCGGCTCGATCCGCACGTTCGACCCCGCGACCCAGCGCTCGCTCGGCGAGCTCGAGCGCGTGGTCGCGATCCCGCCGCGCTCCTACCGCCTGCCCAGCGACCGCGACTCACTGATCCAGGAGGTGCGGCGCATGGGGCGCGAGAAGCGCCTGCCCGAGTCGCAGATCTACGCCGTGACCGAGGCATTCGCGCGCCGCGCCATGCCGCCGGGCGTGGAGAACCTGGAGGCGCTGCTGCACGACGAGATGGAGACGGTCTTCGACTATCTCCCGCCGGCGACGCGCATCGTGGTCGACGATCCCGATGCGGGCAAGGCGCGCGCGCTTTCGTTCATCGGCGAGGTGTTCACGGGCCACGAGCACGCCGCCGCGCAGGACCGCGTGGTGTGCGACCCGCTCGCGCTGTGGGTGACCGACGAGAGCGCCTGGAAGCGAGTGCTGCAACACCGCCCGGTGTTGCTCGACCCGATCGGCATCGTGGATCCGACGGCCGACGAAGAGGTCGTCGACGCGCGCGGCGCCGACCACCGCGAGCTGCGGCGCGAGATCGAGGAGCAGCGCGGCAGCGGGCGCGCGCTCGAGCCGCTGACCCAGCGACTCACCGCCTGGACCGAAGGCCAGCGCCGCGTGCGGCTCACCACGCCCACGCTCGCCGCCGCCGAGCGTCTGGTCGACATCCTGCGCGACTACGGGCTCGAGCTGCCCGTGCACGTGCCCGCCCCGGGGCAGCCGCCGGAATGGCCCGCCTGGCCCGAGCCCGGCGCGATCGACGTGGCGATCTCGCCGCTCGCCGACGGCTTCGAGCTGCCCGACGACTCACTCGTGGTGGTGACCGAGCAGAACGTGTTCGGCGAGCGCGTGCAGCGGCGCGTCGCGCGAGTCACGCGCCAGTCGAGCGCGGTCGAGCGCCTGGCCCAGATCCAGGAAGGCGACTTCCTGGTGCACGCCGAGCACGGCATCGGCCGCTTCGGCGGACTGACTCGCATCTCGCTGCTCGGCGGCGAGCAGGAGTTCCTGCTCCTGCTCTACGACAAGGGCGACAAGCTCTACGTGCCGGTGTCCCGGCTGGGCCAGGTGCAGCGCTACGGCGCGGCCGACGACGCCGCGCCCGTGCTCGACCGGCTGGGCGGCCAGACCTGGGTGAAGACCAAGGCGCGCGTGAAGCGCGCGGTGCGCGAGATGGCCGAGGAGCTCCTGGCCGTGGTGGCGGCGCGCGAGCAGCTGCCGGGCTTCGCGTTCCCCCCGCCCGACGCCTCCTACGAGGAGTTCGAGGCGCGCTTCCGTTTCGAAGACACACCCGACCAGCGCAAGGCCACCGACGACGTGCTGTCGGACATGCAGCGCGCGCGGCCCATGGACCGGCTGGTGTGCGGCGACGTCGGCTTCGGCAAGACCGAGGTCGCGTGCCGCGCCGCGTATCTCGCCGCGGCCGGCGGCAAGCAGGTCGCATTCCTCGTGCCCACGACCGTGCTGTGCCAGCAGCACTTCGAGACCCTGCGCGAGCGCTTCGCACAGACCGCGATCACGATCGCCTCGCTCTCGCGCGTGACTTCCCCCAAGCGCGTGAAGGAGGTTCGCGAGGGCCTGGCGTCGGGCAAGATCGACGTGGTCGTCGGCACGCACCGCCTGCTCTCGAAGGACGTCGCCTTCCGCAACCTGGGTCTCTTGATCGTCGACGAGGAGCACCGCTTCGGCGTGGCGCACAAGGAGCGCCTGAAGCAGATGCGCAAGCTCGTCGACGTGCTGACACTCACCGCGACGCCGATCCCGCGCACCTTGCAGATGGCTTTCTCGGGCATGCGCGACCTGTCGGTGCTCCAGACGCCGCCGCCGGACCGCATCGCGGTGCGCACGCAGGTGGCGCGGGTGGGTGAGGAGCTGATCCGCGAGGCCATCGAGCGCGAGCTGCACCGCGGGGGTCAGGTGTTCTTCGTGCACAACCGCATCGAGACGATCGGCGAGATCGCCGACTACGTGCGGCGCGTGGCGCCGCAGGCGCGCGTGGTGGTGGCTCACGGGCAGATGTCGGGCCCCGCGCTCGAGAAGACCATGCTCGCGTTCCTGCACCGCGAGCACGACGTGCTGGTGTGCACCGCGATCATCGAGTCGGGTCTCGACATCCCCAACGCCAACACCATCCTCGTACACCGCGCCGACATGTTCGGGCTGGCGCAGCTCTACCAGCTGCGCGGGCGCGTGGGGCGCAGCAACCGCCGCGCGTATGCCTATCTGCTCTTGCCCCCCTCGGGCCAGGTCAGCGAAGAGGCGCAGCGGCGCATCGAGGCGATCCAGGACCTGTCGGAGCTGGGCGCGGGCTTCCGGCTGGCGACCGAGGATCTCGAGATCCGCGGCGCGGGCAATCTGCTCGGCGGCGAGCAGTCCGGCCACGTCGCGTCGGTCGGCTACGACCTCTACATGGAGATGCTCGAGCAGGCGATCGCGCGGCTGCGCGGCCAGGAGGACGCCGACGCGATCGAGCCCGAGATTCGCCTGCCGCAGGCGGCGCTGCTGCCCGAGAAGTACGTGCCCGAAGTGAGTCAGCGGCTCGCGCTGTACAAGCAGCTCTCGGGCGCGCGCGACGACGACGAGCTGGCCGCGCTGCGCGGCGACCTGCTGGACCGCTTCGGCCCGCTGCCCGTCGAGGCGCAGAACCTGCTCGAGGTGATCCGGCTCAAGATCCGCTGCCGCCGCCTGGGCGTGGTGTCGGTCGACGTGAAGGGCCGCGAGCTCTCGCTCAAGATCGGCGAGCGCGCCCAGGTCGACCCGAGCCGGATCGTGAAGCTGCTCGGGCAGCCGGGCAGCCAGCTGCGCGCCTACCCGGACCGGCGGCTCGGGCTGAAGCTCCGCACCCCCGCGGATGCCCTGGCCGAGAGCCTTGCGCTCGTGGACCTTCTCGTGCCCGAATCCCGGCCCCAGCCAGAGGAGCGCCGACAGCCATGAAGATCCTCGCGGCGCTCGCCGCCGCCCTGATCCTCTCTGCCTGCGGGTCGCGCTCGGGCGACGACGGCTGGGCGGCCGAGGTCGACGGCCAGAAGATCCCGGCCCAGGAGCTGCGGCGCGCGGTCGACGAGCGGGTCGACGACAATCCCGACCTGAAGCGCGAGGACGTGGCGGGGGAGGTGCTGCAGAAGCTCGTCTCGGATCAGGTGGTGCTGAACTACGCCAAGAAGCGCGGGATCGACGTGACTCCGGCCGAGGTCGAGGCGCGGCTGCGCGAGATCCACGGCGAGGACTGGAAGGACCCCGACCCCGAGTACCGCCAGGCGGTGCGGCGCGAGATGATCGTGGAGCGCACGGCGCTGGCCGATCTCGGCCAGCGCGCGCGTGTGCCCGACAGCGCCCTGCGCGCCTACTACGAGGAGCACCACGCCGAGTACGCGACGCCCGCGCGCGTGCAGATCCGGCAGATCGTGGTCACGGAGCGGCCCAAGGCCGAGGCACTGCGCCAACAGGCCGAGGGCGGGGCCGACTTCGCCGAGCTGGCGCGCGCCAACAGCGTCGCGCCCGAGGCCAAGGACGGCGGCCAGCTGCCGCCGTTCGCCAAGGGCGAGCTACCCGAGGCCTTCGACCGCGCGTTCGACACCGAGCCTGGCAAGATCTCGCCCGTGATCGAGTCGCCCTACGGCTTCCACCTGTTCCTGGTCGAGGCGCGCCTGCCGCCGCACGAGACGAGCTTCGAAGAGGCGCACGACAAGATCGCGGTGGTGCTGAACGAGCGCGCGCTCGACGACCTGCGGCGCGACTGGGTGCGCGAGCTGCGCAAGAAGTCCGAGATCAAGGTGAACGACCGCGTGCTGGAGAGCCTGCGATGAGGCGAGTGAGTGCCGCGCTGATCGCCCTTCTGCTGGCGGCAGGCGCCGCGCGCGCGGAGACCGCCGACGGCGTGGCCGCGATCGTGGGCGACGAGGTGGTGCTGCTGTCCGAGGTGCGCGACGCCTGGCAGGCCTACGTGTCCAAGCTGCGCGCCAAGGGTGAGTCGGTGACCCAGGAAGACGCCATGCAGCTGCGCAACCAGGCGCTGCAGAGCCTGATCGACGAGAAGCTCGTGGGCCAGATCGCCAAGAAGCAGAACATGGCGGCGAGCGAGGAGGACATCGACGAGTCGGTGAAGGGCATCGCGCAGGACGAGGGAGTCAGCGTCGACGCCATCTACGCGGCGGCGGCGCAGCAGGGCCTGGACAAGAAGGCCTACCGCAACCAGCTCGGCCAGCAGATCACGCGCATGAAGATCGTGCAGGGAGCCGTGCAGGGGAAGGTGCACGTCACCGAAGACGACGTGAAGAAGCTCTACGACGAGCGCTACGGCCACGCCAAGCCGGGCGTGCGCATCCGGGTGCTCCACATCCTGATTCCCGTGCCGGCCGACGCACCCCAGTCACAGCGCCAGGAGGCGCGCGAGCTCACCCAGCAGCTGCGGGACAAGGCCAAGGAGAGCGGCGACTTCAGCGCGCTCGCCCGCAAATATTCGGCCGCGCCGACCGCGTCGCAGGGCGGGCTCACGGTGTTCCGTGAGTCCGACGCGCCGCCCGAGATCAAGGCCGCGATCGAGAACCTGAAGCCCGGCGAGGTCAGCGGGGTGATCGAGACCACGCACGGCGAGAACCTGTTCCAGTATCTCGACCGCTTCGACCCGGCCGACGTGCCCTACGAGCAGGTCTCCGACAAGCTGCGCGCCGAGCTGATGGAGCGCCAGACCATGCCCGCGTTCGAGAAGTGGATCGCCGACGTCCGCAAGTCCCGCTATATCGAGGTGGTCGCACCGGAGCTGCGTTGAGCGAGCGCCCCCGCACCCCCCGTCCCCGCATCGGCATCACCGTCGGCGATCCCGCAGGGATCGGTCCCGAGGTGGTGGCAGCCGCTTTGCGCGCGTTCGCCGCCGAGCCGCTCGAGCTGCGCGTGTACGGCGACCTCGACGCAGTGACTCGTGCCGGCGGCGCGCTGCCGGAAGGCACGCACCGGCGCTTCGCGAGCGCCGCCGTCGAGCCCGGCCACCCGCGGCCCGAGGCCGCGGCCGGGATCGTGGGCGCCGTGCAGGCCGCCGCGCGCGATTGCCTGGCGCGCGAGCTCGACGCCGTGGTCACCGCGCCGCTCTCGAAGGAGATCATCGGCGCAGGCGGGTTCGCCTATCCGGGCCACACGGAGCTCTTCGAGGAGATCGCCGGCGGGCGCGCCGTGATGCTGCTCGTGGGCCGCGGGCTGCGCGTGGCGTTGGCGACGATCCACTGCGCGCTGCGCGAGGTGCCCGGCCGACTCACACGCCCGGGGCTGGTGTCGGTGCTGGAGATCATGCACGCGGACCTGGAGCGCCGCTTCCGCGTGCGCGCGCCGCGCATCGCGGTCTGCGGTCTCAACCCGCACGCCGGCGAGGGCGGGCGCTTCGGCGACGAGGAGGAGCGCATCATCGCGCCCGCGCTCGCCGACGCGCGCGGGCGCGGTGTGGACGCGCGCGGCCCGTTCTCGGGCGACAGCCTGTTCCACCGCGCCGTCGCGGGCGAGTTCGACGCCGTGCTCGCGATGTACCACGACCAGGGCCTCGCGCCTCTAAAGACGCACGCCTTCGGCCAGGCGGTGAACGTGACTCTTGGTCTTCCGCTCGTGCGCACGAGCGTGGACCACGGAACCGCCTTCGACATCGCGGGGAAGGGCAAAGCGGACCCGTCCTCGCTGCTCGAGGCGGTAAGATTGGCGGTCGAGCTCGCGCGCAACGAGCGGGGGGAAGCGAGATGAGCGAAGGCCGCCCTGAGCGAGGCGTGCAAGCGCCGGAGCATGGGTAGGGCTGCCCATGCGATCACAGGGCAGGCGCGCGCAGTGAGCCGCAGGCGAACGGAGACAATCGGATGAGCAGTGAGCCGTCGGACATCGTCGTTCGGGGTGCCGCCGAGCACAACCTGAAATCGATCGACGTCCGCATTCCGCGCAACAAGCTGGTGTGCTTCACCGGGCTCTCGGGCTCGGGCAAGTCGTCGCTCGCCTTCGACACGCTCTACGCCGAGGGCCAGCGCCGCTACGTCGAGAGTCTCTCCGCCTACGCGCGCCAGTTCCTCGACCAGATGAAGAAGCCCGAGGTCGACTCGATCGAGGGTCTCTCGCCCGCGATCTCGATCGAGCAGAAGACCACGAGCCGCAACCCGCGCTCCACCGTCGGCACGGTGACCGAGATCTACGACTACCTGCGCCTTTTGTACGCGCGCATCGGCATCCCGCACTGCGTGAATTGCGGCAAGCCGATCCAGGCGCAGACCGTGAAGCAGATGTGCGAGCGCGTGCAGTCACTGCCCGAGGGCACGCGCATCCAGGTGCTCTCGCCGGTCGTGCGCGGGCGCAAGGGCGAGTACCGCAAGGAGCTGCGCGAGTTCCAGAAGCAGGGCTTCGTGCGCGTGCGCATCGACGGCAAGGACTGGCAGCTCGACGAGGCGCCGGAGCTCGACCGCAAGAAGCGGCACGACATCGACCTGGTCGTCGACCGGCTGGTGATTCGGCCCGACGTGACCCAGCGCCTGGCTGACTCACTCGAGACGGCGCTCAAGGCCAGCCAGGGCTTCGCCAAGGTCGACATCGGCCCCGGCGGCGAAGAGGTGCTGTTCTCGGAGCTGGCGGCCTGCATGGAGTGCGGCGCGAGCTTCCCCGAGATCAACCCGCGGCTGTTCTCGTTCAACAGCCCGCAGGGCGCGTGCCCGGCCTGCGACGGCCTGGGCACCAAGGACTTCTTCGACCCCGAGCTGCTCGTGCCCGACCCGAACCTGTCGCTCAACGACGGCGCGATCGCGCCCTTCAAGGGCCGCGGCCACGCGTCGAGATACTACAACTCGATGCTGCGCTCGCTGTCGGGGCACTATGGCTTCTCGCTCGACACGCCCTGGAAGAAGCTCGCGCCCGAGGCGCGCGCGCAGATCCTGTCGGGCACCGACGAGAAAGTGACCTTCCGCTTCGGGCGCAGCCGCAAGTGGAGCTTCGACCGGCAGTGGTCGGGAGTCATCGGGCTGCTCGACAAGCGCTACCGCGAGAGCGAGTCGGACCTGGTGCGCGAGGGCCTGCGCGAGTACATGAGCAACACCTCGTGCGAGGACTGCCAGGGCGCGCGCCTGCGGCCCGAGGCGCGCTCGGTGCTGGTGGGCACAGTCAGTCTGCCGGACGTGGGCAAGCTCTCGGTCGCGCAGGCCGTGGCGCACTTCGAGAAGCTGGTGCTGGGCAAGCAGGAGCTCGCGATCGCCGAGCGGCTGCTGCGCGAGATCCGCGAGCGGCTCACCTTCCTGTGCAACGTGGGGCTCGAGTATCTGACGCTCGAGCGCACCGCGGCCACGCTCTCGGGCGGCGAGAGCCAGCGCATCCGCCTGGCGACTCAGGTCGGCTCGGCGCTCGCGGGCGTGTTGTACATCCTCGACGAGCCGTCGATCGGCCTGCACGCGCGCGACAACGGACGGCTGCTGCGCACGCTGGTCTCGCTGCGCGACACGGGCAACACCGTGATCGTGGTCGAGCACGACGAGGAGACGATCCGCGCCGCGGACTGGGTGGTCGACCTCGGGCCCGGCGCGGGCCGCCACGGCGGCGAGGTGGTCGCCGAGGGCACGCCGGCCGA
>DATKAO010000061.1 GCA_035498015.1 Myxococcota bacterium | reverse complement strand
GCGCTCTACCGCGCCAAGCGCGCCGGCCGGAACCAGGTCGCGCGTTGACGGCGTTGCGCGCAGCGTAGAGAGCCGCCCGGGTGCTAGCCTGGGAGCCGTGGGCTTCTACCAGAAGTACGTCTTCCCCCGGCTGATCGAGCTGGCGATGAGCAACGCGGACCTGGTGCCCGTGCGCCAGAAGGTGGTGTCGGGCGCGCGCGGAGTCACCGTGGAGCTCGGCATCGGCTCGGGCCTGAACCTGCCGCACTACGGCTCGGGAGTGACTCAGCTGTTCGGCGTGGAGCCTTCGCCGGAGCTCGCCGCGCTCGCGCGCAGGCGCGCCGCCGAGACGGGTCGGCCGGTCGAGCTCTTGCAGCAGTCGGCCGAGCAGCGGCTGCCCTTGCCGGAAGCGAGCGTCGACACGGTGGTGGTCACCTGGGCCCTGTGCTCGATCCCCGACCCCGTGCAGGCGCTGCGCGAGGCGCGCCGCGTGCTGCGCCGCGAGGGCGAGCTCCTGTTCGTGGAGCACGGCCGCGCCGACGACCCGCGCCTGCGCCGCTGGCAGGACCGGCTGAACCCGTTGTGGAAAGTCATTGCGGGCGGCTGCAACATGAACCGCGCCGCGGACGAAGCCATCCAGGCCGCCGGCTTCCGCATCCAGGAGCTGACCCACCAGTTCCTGCCGGGCCCGAAGCTCCTGACTTACACCTACCAGGGCCGCGCCAGCGTCGGCTAGCGGCGAGGCGAAGGCCGCCCTGAGCCGAGCCCGCAAGCTGCGGAAGCAGCGCGCAGTGAGCCGCAGGCGAACGAAGCTCATCGGAAGCGGCGAGGCGAAGGCCGCCCTGAGCCGAGCCCGCAAGCTGCGGAAGCAGCGCGCAGTGAGCCGCAGGCGAACGAAGCCGATCGGAACTGCTACTTGATCCTGATCCTGAACTGGATCGTGAAGCTCGGAGCAGTCACTCCGCTCTTGCCGGCGAAGGCGCCGGTGGGGCTGATGCGGATGTTCGTCACCGCGGGGTCGGTGCCGTTGCCGTTCGCGGTGGGCGAGTAGGTCCAGGTGGTGCCGCCGTTGTTCGAGAACTCGAGTGAGTCGGCGCCGTTGTTGAGCGCGGTGAAGGTGTAGGTGAGGCCGCTCGTCGGCGAGCCCTGGGTGAACAGCACGGGCCCGCTGCCCGCGCCGCCGATGTCCGTGACCACCAGCTCGGCCTGACTCGGGATCGCGTCGGCCAGCTTGATCGTGTTGGCGTCCGACGCGCCGGCACCCTGGTTGGTGACCGTGATGGTGTACTCCTTGATCGCGCCGGGGATCGACTTGGGCCGGGTGGTGCCGTCGATCGGGTCGGAGATCGTCGCCACGCTCTTCAGGATCACCAGGTTCACGGTCACCAGCGAGAACACCTGGTCGTCGATGTTCCAGTAGTCGGCCTGGTTCTGCGGCGAGTTGGGCTGGCCCGAGATGTGGACCCGGCCATTGGTTGCGCCCGTGGTGCTCGTGGACGAGTCACGGGCGTAGACGCGCACCGTCCAGGCGGCGCTCTGCGTGTCGCTGGACAGGAAGGTGTAGGTGGGGTTCGCGGCCACGCTGCCGTTGTTGCTGAAGATGCGGTCGCCGGCCACGGCGTCGCCGTGCGTGCCGTCGTCGTAGAGCTGCACGCCGGTCGCGACCACCGTGCCCGAGGGATTGATCACGTCGGCGGTGACTCCGTTCGCGATCGTCGTGGCCTGCACGGCCGCGCGGATCGTGAGCACCTGCCCGACCTGATACTGCGAGGCCGAGCTGACCGCGGTGTCGTTGGGCGCGGTCACGTTCACGCCGAAGGCCTGCACCTGGCTGGCGGTGACGGTGGCGGTCTGCAGGCTCCACTCCACGTCGTCGATCGAGAACCACGAGCGGTACTGGTTCGTGTGGTTCGAGCTGATGCGCAGAGTCACGGTCGTGCCGGCGTAGGTGGCGAGGCTCGAGCTCAGCGTGAACCAGACCTCCGAGCCGCGCGCGATCGCCATGCCCGAGCGGTGGTTGCCGTTCGTGTCCGTGTCGAAGCCGTTGTACTGGCCGTAGCCCGAGCGGTTGTTGGCGGCGGCCTGGGTGCCGAGGTTCGGGCTGAAGGGCAGCGTGGTGTAGTTGCCCGCGGTGGGACCGACGAGCTCGGTCGTGACTCCGCCCGCGGAGACCACCGAGATGCGGATGAAGTCGTAGTTCGTGCTGCCGTTCGCGCCCGAGTCCCAGCCCTCGGGCCGGTAGCGCACCACCACGTTCCCGGCCCCGGAGGCCGGCACGGCGATGGTCTTGTTCAGAGTGACTGCCGGCTGGGTCACTGCGCCCGGCTCGTTCGCGGAGCGCGCGCCCATCAGGTACGAGAACGCGCCGCTGAGTGGCGTGCCGTCGGTCGTCTTGGGCGGCGTGCCGTTGCCGGCGGTCGTGCCGTCGGTGGTGATCGAGGGGTTCTCCGAGGGCCGGATCTGCGCGTCGAAGCCCGCAGTGGTGGTGAGCGACCAGCCGGGCGGCGTGGCGGTGCCCGAGCCGCCGAACTCGAAGTTGCCGTTGATCGGTGTCTGCGGGTTCGCGGCCTTCGCGCCGTTCGCGGTGATGTCGAAGTACAGGTAGTAGGTCTGCGCGCCGGCGTCCTGCGCGATGAAGCGCAGCTCGCCGCGGCTGTTGCCGGTGGCGTCGGTCGCGCTGCCGTAGCGCGCGTCGGTCCACTGCTGCAGCGTGACCAGCGTCGTGCCGTCGGGGCGAGTCACTCGGTAGGAGTTGGTGTCGAAGGTGCCGTTGATGCCGAGCTGCGTGATCAGCGCGCCGAAGTCGACGTCGACGGTCTCGGTGCTGCCCACGGCGGTGGCGGCCGGGAGCGAGACGGGCACGCGGTAGTGCCAGGTCGGATCGAGCCACGACGCGCGCAAATCTGCGCGTGCCACGCCGCTCACGGCGAGGATCAAGAGCGCGATCCAACCCCGCATGTCCAGTCTTGAAGCGGGGTTTTTCCGCAATGACTTGAACCGCTGCTGCGGGCGCTTTGTGTCGCGCAGCACAGGGACCGGAGGCGAGCCGGCAACTGCGGCCGATCCCGGCGGAGGTGTGCGGGGCTGCGCGCGCTGCTGCGCACGCGCGGACCTCGGCCGCGCTAGCGAGGCTTTGCGAACGCGAGCACGTGCTCGCGCAGCGCTCCGCCGCGGCCTGGATCGGGCCGCTCGAGCGAGGCCCCGGCCAAAAGCGCCAGGCCCGCGCGCTCGGCGGCGGAGATGCTCGGAGCCGCCGAGTCGACCGAGCCGCTGGGCACGCGGCCGTCGCCGATCACGACCACCAGGTGTCCGCCGGGCGCGAGCGCGCGGCCCACCCGCGCGGTCCACAGCTCGGTGTCGCGGCGCCAGACGTCCCGGGCCTCGCGCGCGCCTTTGCGGAACAGGCGGCGGGAGCCGATCTCGCGCGCGGCGTCGGGCCGGTCGCCCAGCCACACGTGCCGCAGGTGCTGCATGGGCAGATAGTCGTAGGTGGACGGGTAGGGCGGCGAAGTCACGACCAGATCGACCGGGTCGCGCAGGGTGAGCTCGCGCGCGTCGCCCAGCCACACGTCGGCGGGCGGCGTGCCCGGCGGCAGCGCTTCGCGCAGCTCGACCATCTGGCGCGCCAGCTCGCGCGTGCGCTTGTGGAACAAGACCGCGGTGGTGCCCGCGGGGCGCTCGTGTTTCTCGCGCGCGGCGCGCGTGTCCGAGACGCGCCAGCTCACCTTCACCAGGATCGAGGCGAGCACGGCCTCGAGCAGCTCGCGCAGCGCGGGCTCCGACTCGGCCACGCCGCGCCGCAGACACTCGAGCTCGCGCAGCACGTGCGGGGCGTACCAGGACTCGACCGCCCGCAGGATGCGCGTCTCGGGCAGCGGCCCGCGCGCCGAGGCTGCGCGCGCCTGCGCGGCCAGCGCCCGGGCGCGCCCGCGCAGCGCCGAGAGCTGCGCGTCGTCGGGCGTCGCGCAGCGCGCGCGGGCGGCGCGCACCGCCACGGGAGACACGTCGCAGCCCAGCGCGCGCCGGCCGGCGGCGCGCGCCTCGACCAGCACCGTCCCGCCGCCGCAGAACGGATCGAGCACGGCGCGGCTGGGAAACGCGGCGAGTAACTCGCGCGCGGTGTCCGCGCGCAGGGCCGCGGGGTAGGTGTGAAACAGATTGGTGTAGCGCGCGCCCTCGCCCGACTGGGCGAGCGCCGCCTGCAAGCTGCGCGCGAGCTGCGCATCGCCGAAGCGCTCGTGGGCGACGAGCTTGGCGGCGCGGGAGGTGCGGCGGCGCTGGCTGGACATGGGGGAGCAGACCCTATCGCCCCGCTGGGGCCCCGCCATGGCGTGTCAAGGACGCCCCGGCGCAACAAAGTGCGGCGCCTCTTTCGCCTGTGATGCACATCAATAGACACGCGACTGGCGGCGTATATAATCGCGCCCCGTGCGGAGCCCCCGTTGGCGTTGCCGAGCCGGCTGCGCGGTGCAGTCGGCATGGCCGGGGAAGACGCCGATTCCCTCCGCAAGCCAGTGTTTGGACTGGTCAAGAGACCGCCAAGACAACCCTCGCCTCCCTAGCTCGAACGAAACGCCGGTCCCACTCGGCGGTTGTAGGAGGGTGACGCGCGAGTCGCAGCGAGTCTCCGCTTACGGCCACCGCACGATGCGGCGCCTCGAGCGTGGTCTGCGAGCCTGGCGGAACCGTATGACTCGCTCGAGTGTCTCGATCCTGGTCCTGGTCGCCGCAGCCAACCTCGCAGTCTTCGCCTTCCTGAACCGCCCGATCGATCCGCCTGCCTGGAAGGGCAAGCTCGCGGGTGTGTCGTTCAGTCCCTACCGGGAAGGCCAGGGGCCGGTCGACAAAGTCTTCCCGACCGAGCAGCAGATCCGCGAGGATCTGCGCCTGCTCGCGCCCGAGGTGAACTCCGTCCGCACCTACACCTCGCTCGACGGCATGGACCAGATCCCGCGCATCGCCAACGAGTTCGGGCTGAAGGTCACCGCGGGCGCGTGGATCGACGGCGACCGGCAGAAGAACGACCGCGAGATCCGCAACCTGGTCGCGAGCGTGCGCGCCAACCCGAACATCAACCGCGTGGTGGTCGGAAACGAGGTGCTGCTGCGCGGCGATCTCAAGGTCGCCGAGTTCGCGCCCTATCTGCGCCGCGTGCGCGCCCTGCTCTCACCGCTCGGCATCCCGGTCGGCACCGCCGAGCCGTGGCACGTGTGGCTGAAACATCCCGAGCTGGCCCGCGAGGTCGACTTCATCGCGGTGCACCTGCTGCCCTACTGGGAAGGCGTGCCGTTCGACAATGCGGTCGGCTTCACGCTGGACCGCCTGGCCGAGGTGAAGAAGCGCTTCCCGTACAAGGAAGTGATGATCGGCGAGGTCGGCTGGCCCTCCAACGGCCGCATCCGCCGCGGCGCCGTGCCGTCGCTCGGGAACGAGGCCGCGTTCCTGCGCCAGTTCCTGAACGCCGCCGAGGAGCGCGGGATCGACTACTTCGTGATGGAGGCCTTCGACCAGCCGTGGAAGATCCCGGTCGAAGGCGGCGTCGGCGCCTACTGGGGCATCCTCGACGCGCAGCGCCAGACGAAGTTCGCCTGGTCGGGCGAGATCGTGGGTGTGCCCGGCTGGCCGCTCCTGTTCGGGGCCTCGACGCTGGTGCCGGCGCTGCCGCTGCTCTGGTTCCTGGCCAGCTTCCGCCGCTTCCGCGCGCGCGGGCGGCTGTTCTTCGCCTCGCTCGTGCAGGGCGCGGCGTCGCTCTTCACCTGGATCGTGTATCTCACGGTGAGTCAGTACCACAGCCTGTACTCGGCGACGGCCTGGGCGGTGCTGCTGGGCGCGCTGGGCATGCTGCTCGCGATCGGGCTCACCGAGGCGTTCGAGCTGACCGAGCTCCTGTGGCACCGGAAGCTCGCGCGGCGCTTCGCGCGCGTGGCCCCGAAGCCGCTCGAGCACTGGCCCAAGGTCTCGCTGCACCTGCCGCTGTGCAACGAGCCGCCCGAGATGGTGCGCGAGACGCTGAACGCGCTGGCCGCGCTCGACTACCCGGAGCTCGAGGTGCTCGTGATCGACAACAACACGAGTGACCCCGGCCTGTGGAAGCCGGTCGAGGACATGTGTCAGATCCTCGGCCCGCGCTTCAAGTTCTTCCACGTCGACCACGTGTCGGGCTTCAAGGCCGGCGCGCTCAACATCGTGCTGCGCGAGACCGACCCCGCGGCCGAGATCGTGGCGGTGATCGACAGCGACTACGTGGTGCGCCGCGACTGGCTGCGCAACCTGGTGCCGTACTTCGCGGACCCGAAGCTCGCCGTCGTGCAGGCGCCGCAGGATTACCGCGACGGACAGCACAGCGCGTTCAAGGCCATGTGCGGCTGGGAGTACGCGGGCTTCTTCGACATCGGCATGGTCCATCGCAACGAGCGCAACGCGATCATCCAGCACGGCACCATGTCGCTGGTGCGCCGCTCGGTGCTCGAGTCACTTGGCGGCTGGGCGCAGTGGTGCATCTGCGAGGACGCCGAGCTGGGCCTGCGCGTGATGGAGGCCGGCTACGACACCGCCTACGTGAATTACTCGTACGGCCAGGGCCTCATGCCCGACACGTACACCGCCTACCAGAAGCAGCGCTTCCGCTGGGCGTACGGCGCGGTGCAGATCCTGAAGCGCCACTGGCGCGAGCTCGTGGGCCTGCGCGAGTCGAAGCTGACCTGGGCGCAGCGCTACCACTTCGTAGCCGGCTGGCTGCCCTGGTTCGCCGACGCGCTGAACACGGCGGTCACGGGCCTGGCGCTGGTGTGGACCGCGGGCCTGGTGACCGCGCCCAAGGTGTTCGAGTTCCCGCTGCGCTTCTTCCTGTGCGCGTCGCTCGGCTTCTTCGCGCTGAAGGTCGGCAAGACGCTCTGGCTGTACGCGGCGCGCGTGCACGCCAGCACGGGCGAGAACCTGAGCGCCGCGCTGGCCGGCCTGTCGCTGACTCACACGATCGGCAAGGCGATCTTCTCGGGACTCACGACCTCCGACCGGCCCTTCATGCGCACGCCCAAGTGCGAGGACCACATGGCGTTGCTGAAGGGTCTGCTCGCCTCGCGCGAGGAGACCACCATCCTGGGCCTGCTGGCGCTGGGCGCGCTCGCGGTCGGCTTCCGCTACGGCTCGCAGGACGTCGAGGCGCAGCTCTGGATCGCCCTCTTGGGCGTGCAGTCGCTGCCTTATCTCGCGTCGCTCGCCACGGCCGTGATCAGCGCGCTGCCGCCGCGCGTCACCACCGACGCCGTGCCGGCCGTGGTGATGTCGAACGCGGCCAGCGGAACGGACGCGACCCGGGTCTGAAGCGGAAACGGCGGCGCTGCTACTCTCGCGGCCCTGGAGGTCTGCGGCGCAATGCCCCTTCGTCGACTCGCGCTCTTTGCCCTCGCGCTCGCGCTGGGCTGCCGCGGCCGTGACACCAACGGCGCTCCCGCCCCGCTTCCAGTGCGCACGGCGGAGGTGCGCGAGGCGCACATCCCCGTCTACATCGAGCACCCGGGCACGACCGAGGCCGTGAACTCGGTCGAGATCCGCGCGCGCGTGCGCGGCGTGCTCGAGAAGGTGCTGTTCAAGGAGGGCAGCGACGTCGAGAAGAACGCGCTCTTGTTCGTGATCGAGCAGAAGCCGTACCAGGCCTCGCTCGACAAGGCCCGCGCCGACCTCGAGCGCGCCAAGGCCGCCGCACTGCGCACGCAGGCCGACTTCCAGCGCACCTCGGAGCTGGCCAGGAAGGACGTCGCGAGTCAGTCCGACCTGGACCACGCGCGTGCGGCGCGCGACGAAGCCGCAGCCGAAGTGAGCGGCGCGAAGGCCGCCGAGGAGCAGGCCGAGATCGACCTGGGCTACACGGAGATCCGCGCGCCGATCGCGGGCCGCATCGGCAAGCTCGCGCACACACAGGGCAACCTGGTCGGCGGCAGCGAGGAGACGGTGCTGGCGACGCTCGTGCAGCTCGACCCGATCTACATCTACTGGAGCCCCAGCGAACGCGAGAGACTCGACGTGCTGCGCCTGCGCAAAGAAGGCCGCTACGTGCAGCGCGACCAGATCGAGGTCTCCGCCAAGCTGGCCGACGGCAGTGACTACCCGTTCCCGGGCAAGCTCGACTTCGTGGACAACACCGTCGACCCCAACGCCGGCACGCTGCGCGTGCGCGCGGTGTTTCCGAACCCCGACAAGGCCATCCTGCCGGGCCAGTACGCCAGCCTGCGCGTGCTGGTGGGCCGCGACGTTCCCGTGCTGGTCGTGCCCGCCGCCGCGGTCATCGAGGAGCAGGGCGGAAGCAGCGTGTTCGTGGTGAAGGACGGCGCGATCGAGCCGCGCGCGGTGCAGGCCGGCTCGCTGCAGGACCAGCTGCGCGTGATCGAGTCGGGGCTCAGCGCGGGCGAGCTGATCGCGACCGACAACCTGGGCAAGCTGCGGCCCGGGATGAAGGTCAGTCCCCTACCGAGTGACTCGACTCCGGCAGCCCCGCCGGCGGGCTCGGCTCCGGCGGCCGATGCGGCAGCCCGCCCCTGAGCCGCTCGCGCAGCCGCTCGATCACCACGAAGAACACCGGCACCACGGCCAGCGACAGGAAGGTCGCGAACACCATGCCGCCGAACACCGCCGTGCCGAGCGAGCGCCGGCTCATCGAGCCCGCGCCGGTCGCGATCACCAGCGGAATCACGCCGAAGATGAACGCGAACGACGTCATCAGGATCGGCCGCAGGCGCACGCGCGCGGCGTGCAGCGCGGCGCGCTCGATCGACTCACCCTGCTCGCGCAGCATCTTCGCGAACTCGACCACCAGGATGGCGTTCTTGCTGGCCAGGCCCACGAGCATGACCAGCCCGACCTGGCAGTACACGTCGTTCGCCAGCCCGCGCAGCCACTGCGCCGAGAGCGCGCCGAACACCGCCAGCGGCACCACCAGCATGATGGTGAATGGCAGCACCCAGCTCTCGTAGAGCGCCGCGAGACACAGGAAGACCACGCTGAGCGCGAGCCCGAACACCACGGGCGCGGTGCCCGCCGCACGCAGCTCCTGCAGTGACAGGCCGGTCCACTCGTAGCTCATGCCTTCGCCCAGCGTCTGGTTCGCGATCGTCTCCATGTCCTGGATCGCCTGTCCCGAGCTGCGCCCCGCGGCGGCCGAGCCGGTGACTGCCGCGGTGCGGAACATGTTGTAATGCGTGATCGTCGACGGACCGACGAACGAGCGCACACTGGCCACGGTCGAGAGCGGCACCATGTCGCCGTTCGCGTTGCGCGCGTAGAGCTTGGTCACGTCGTCGGGCATGGCGCGCGCGCCGGGCTCCGCCTGCACCACCACGCGGAACACGCGCCCGAAGCGGTTGAAGTCGTTCACGTAGTAGCCGCCGAGATAGGTCTGCAGCGTACCGAACACGTCGGACAGCGAGAGACCGAGCGTCTTGGCCTTGGTGCGGTCGATGTCGACCGCATACTGCGGGATGTTCGCGCGCACGGCGTTCACCACGTTGGTCATCTTCCCCGAGCCGTTCGCGGCGTCGACGAACGCGTCCACGCGCCGCGCGAAGCCGGGGTAGTCCGTGCCCGTCTCGTCCTGGACCTGCAGCTGGAAGCCGCCGGTCGAGCCCAGCCCGCGGATCGGCGGCGGGTTGAACACGCGGATGTCGGCCGAGGCGATCTTGCCCAGCTCGGCGCGCGCCTTGCCCAGGATCGGGTCGAGCTGCACCGCCGCGGACTTGCGCTCGTCCCAGGGCGCGAGGATCACGTACACCGACGCCGCGTTCGACGACGCTGCGCCGGTCTGGAAGTCGGTGCCGCCGTTGATGACGGCGCTCGCGACGCCCGGAATCTCGAGCGTCCGCTGCACGATCTGCTTGGTGACTGCCTCGGTGCGCTGCAGCGACGCGCCGTCCGGCAGGTTCACCGAGACGATGAAGTAGCCCAGGTCCTCGGCGGGGATGAACGCGGTCGGCAGCTGCCGGTACAGCCCGACCGTGCCCAGCACGACCGCGCCGAATACGCCCAGCACCACCGGCCAGGCCTCGACCGCGCGTGCGCCCACCCGGTCGTACGCGGCCACGAAGCGCGCGTAGGCGCGGTCGAAGGTCTGGAAGAAGCGCCCCTTCACCTTGGCGTAGTCGTGGCGCAGCAGGATCGCGCACAGCGCGGGACTCAGCGTGAGCGCGTTGAAGGCCGAGATCGCGACCGAGCAGGCGATCGTGAGCGCGAACTGCTGGTACAGGCGGCCGGTGGTTCCGGGCAGGAACGCCACGGGCAGGAACACCGCCATCAGGACCAGCGAGATCGCGATGATCGGGGCAGTCACTTCGCGCATGGCCAGCACCGTGGCCTCGCGCGGCGCGAGGTGACGCTCCTCGATCAGGCGCGACACGTTCTCGACCACCACGATCGCGTCGTCGACCACCAGCCCGATCGCCAGCACCAGACCGAACAGCGTGAGCGTGTTCACCGAGAAGCCGAGCACCGCCATCAGCGCAAACGTGCCCACGAGTGACACGGGCACGGTGATGGCGGGAATCAGCGTGGCGCGGAAGCTCTCCAGGAACACGTACACCACCAAGAACACCAGCAGCATGGCTTCGAACAGCGTCCACACCACCTCGCGGATCGACTCGGTCACGAACTTCGTGGGCTCGTACAGGATCCGGTACTTCACGCCCGCCGGGAAACGCGGCGCGAGCTGCTCCATCTCCTCGTGCACCAGACGCGCCACGTCGAGCGCGTTGGCGCTGGGCAGCGCGAACACCGCCACGCCGGTCGAGGCTTCGCGCCCGAGCCGGCTGAAGTTGATGTAGCTCTGCGCGCCGAGCTCCGTGCGCGCCACGTCGGCCAGCCGCAGCACCGAGCCGTCGGGCCGCGTGCGCAGCACGATCGCCGCGAACTCGTCGGCGGTGGAGAGCCGGCCCTTGGTGCTGAGCGTCCACTGCAGCACCTGGCCCTCCGGCGCGGGCGGCTGGCCCAGCACGCCGGCCGCGACCTGCTGGTTCTGCTCGCGCAGCGACGCGACCACGTCCTGCGCCGTGACGCCCAGGTTCGCCAGCTTGTCGGGGTCGAGCCAGACGCGCATCGAATAGCGGCGCTCGCCGAAGGTGGCCACGTCGCCCACGCCGGTGAGTCGCTTCAGCCGGTCGCTGATGTTGATGCCGGCGTAGTTCGAGAGATACACGTCGTCGCGCGAGTTGTCGGGCGAGATCAGATTCACCACGATCGTGAGGTCGGTCGACACGCGGCGCGTGGTGACTCCGGTGCGTTGCACCTCCTCGGGCAGCTGCGGCAGCGCGACCGCCACCCGGTTCTGCACGTCGACCGCGGCGATGTTCAGGTCGTAGCCGACCTCGAACGTGACCGTGATCGTGCAGCTGCCGTCGTTGGCGCTGGTCGAGTTCATGTACAGCGCGCCCTCGACGCCGTTGATCTGCTGCTCGAGCGGGATGGTCACGCTGTTCTCGACCACCTCGGCGCTGGCGCCGGGGTAGGTCGCGGTGACTCGCACCGTGGGCGGGGTGATGCGTGGAAACTGCGCCACGGGCAGGAAGGGGAGACACACGGCGCCCGCGAAGGTGATCAGGATCGCCAGCACCGCGGCGAAGACGGGCCGTCCGATGAAGAAGTCGACCAAGGCGGGTGCAGCGTACACCACGCGTTAGAATCGAGCCGTGCCCGCGCAAGTCGTCCCCTGGCTGATCCTCGCGCTCGTCGCCCTCGGCGGCGCGCTCGCGCTGTTCCGCACCGTGCGCGAGGAGCTGCGCGCGGCGCGCGCCGAGTCGAACGCGCGCGCCACCGAGCTGCGCGACGAGGTCGCCCGCCGCTTCGGCGAGACCTCGGAGGCGCTGGGCGCGATCCTCCAGGGGGTCACCCGGCAGATCAAGGACCTGCAGGAGGGCAACGAGAAAAAGCTCGACGAGATGCGCCACGTGGTCGACGAGAAGCTGCAGGGCGCGCTCGAGCGCCGGCTGGGAGAGTCGTTCAAGCTGGTGAGCGACCGGCTCGAGGCCGTGCAGCGGGGCCTGGGCGAGATGCAGTCTTTGGCCACGGGCGTGGGCGACCTGAAGCGCGTGCTCACCAACGTGCGCACGCGCGGCACCTTCGGCGAGGTCCAGCTGGGCGCGATCCTCGAGCAGATCCTCACGCCCGACCAGTACGAGCGGAACGTGAAGCCGCGGCCCGACTCGCGCGAGGCGGTCGAGTTCGCGGTGCGCCTGCCCGGCACCGGCGTCTCGCGCCACCAGCACGTGTGGCTGCCGATCGACTCGAAGTTCCCGCACGAGGACTACGGGCGGCTGCTGGCCGCGGTCGAGGCGGCCGACCCCAAGGCGGTCTCCGACGCCGGCGATGCGCTGGCGCGCGCCGTGAAGCTCTCGGCGCAGACCATCCGCCAGAAGTACGTGTCTCCGCCGCACACCACCGACTTCGCCATCCTGTTCGTACCCACCGAGGGCCTCTACGCCGAGCTGCTGCGCCGGCCGGGCTTCGTCGAGTCACTCCAGCAGGACCAGCGCATCGTGATCACCGGGCCTACCACGCTGGCGGCCTTGCTGAACAGCCTGCGCATCGGCTTCCGCACGCTGGCGATCGAGCAGCGTGCGAGCGAGGTGTGGAAGGTGCTGGCCGCCGTGAAGGGCGAGTTCGCGAAGTTCGGCGAGGTGCTCGACCGCGTGAAGAAGCAGCTCCAGACCGCGAGCAACACGATCGAGGAGACCGGCGTGCGCACGCGCGCGATCACACGCCAGCTGCGCGACGTGGAGGAGCTGCCCGGCGCGCAGGTCCAGCTCGACTTCGGCGACGACGGGCCGAGCGCGTGACTGCCGCCGCGCCCGCCGCGCGCCGCGCCCGGCGCCCCCGCACCGCCCCCGAGAACATCCTGGCGGCCGCGTTCACCTGCTTCGCGCGCTACGGCTACCGGCGCGTGTCACTGGAGCTGATCGCGCAGGAGGCCGACGTCTCGCGCGCCGCGCTGTATCTCCACTTCACGAACAAGGAAGACCTCTTCCGCGCCGTGTCGCGCCAGGTGCACGAGCGCGCGCAGGCCGCCGCCGAGGCCGCGGCCGAGACGGCCGGCGACGTGGCCACGCGCATCGGCGCCGTGCTCGAGGCCAAGCACGGCCAGTTCTACGAGATCGTGCACGGCTCGCCGCACGTCGCGGAGCTCGTCGAGGAGGGCAACCGCCTGTGCGGTGACTTGTCCGAGGCCTACCGCAAGCGCTTCCTCCGCACCTTGCGCGGCGTGATCCGCCAGGCGGCGCAAGAAGGCGAGGTCGATCTCGAAGGCGCGGGCCTCGACGCGGGCCAGGCCGCGGAGCTGTTCGTCGACGCCGCGAAGGGCCTGCAGGGCGCCGGCGCCATGCCCCAGAACCCCTCGCGCTACCGGCGCCGGGTGGGGCGGCTGGTGCGGCTCCTGGCGGCGGGCCTGGGCGCGCGGCCGGCGCCGGCCTCCAAGTCAAATTGACACTTTCGTTCTAAAACGTCAGTCTCCGGGCCGCCTCGCAAAACAAGGAGTCCGACCCATGACGACCTCCACCCGACCCCTCGCCGGCAAGACCGCCATCGTGACCGGGGCCTCGAGCGGCATCGGCCGCGCCATCGCCGAGCGCTTGGGCGCCGCGGGCGCCCACGTGTTCCTCGCCGGCCGCTCGCAGGAGCCGATGGAGGGCTCGAAGAAGCAGATCGAGAGCGACGGCGGCCGCGCCACGATCGTGTCGGTCGACGTGCGCGATCCCCGCCAGGTCGAGTCACTCGTCGAGCGCGCGCTGCGCGACACGAAGCGCCTCGACGTCATGGTCAACAACGCCGGCCTCTCCTATCCGGCGCCGATCCTGTCCGGCGATCCCGACGAGTGGCGCGCGATGCTCGAGACGAACGTGCTGGCGCTGCTGGTCGGCTGCAAGGCCGCGGTGCGCGCCATGCGCGCGTGCGGCGCGTCGGGTCACGTGGTCAACATCTCGTCGATTGCCGCGCAGCGCCCCGACTCGGGCGTGTACGGCTCGACCAAGCACGCCGTGAACTGCATCTCGGCCACGCTGCGCAAGGAGCTCGAGGACGACCCGATCCGGGTCGTGAACGTGATGCCCGGCGCGATCGCCACCAACTTCGGGCGCAACTTCGACCCCAAGGTGCTCGCGGGCATCGTCGGCGCCTCGGGCCTCTCGGTCGAGGTGAAGCAGGGCGAGAAGCTGCCCGACGAGGTGCTGGAGAAGGCCCAGCCGCTGCTCAAGCAGCTGCTCGGCGCGCCCGAGGACGTGGCCGACGCCGTGCTCTACGCAGTCACCGCCCCGAGTCATGTGAACATCGCCGACATCGTGGTCCGACCGCCGAAGCAGCTCGCGCTGTAGTCAGCGCCGAGAAAGTCATTGAGTCCGTAGCTCTCGCGCTGTCACAATCGGCTGATGGCGCGAGTGAGCTGCGTTCGAGTGGGCCTGCTGTCGGCGCTGCTGGGCTGGCTCGCCCTGCCTGCCGCCGCAGCGCTCGTGGGCCGCGACGCGTTCGCGCCCGGCGACCCGGTGATCGACTTCGAGACAGGCACGACGGCCGTCCCCGGTGACATCCCCGGGGTCCACTTCGACCAGTTCAACGAGAACGCGACCTTCGTCTTCAGCACCCTGAGCCCGTTCTACGACCAGTTCGGCCAGCAGGCTCTCGCCAACCTGTCCGGCCCGCCGAGCGCGGTGTTCCCCGACGGCTACACCAATCTCACCGTCGGCTTCGACCAGCCCGTGCAGGCCGTCGGCGCGTTCATCTTCGACCTCGGCCCCTTCACCGACGTGGCCGGAGTCACCATGATCGCCTTCGACGCGAGCCACCAGGTGATCGACTCGGTCTTCGTGCCGGTGTCGAACCAGAGCCTCGACCCGCTGTTCGTTGGACTGGCTGCGCCCGGCGCGCAGATCGCGTCGGTCGAGTGGCTCCACCAAGAGCCCGGCTTCTACGCCGTCGACAACCTGGTCTACGGCGCGCTGCCCGAGCCGGGAATCGCCCTGCTCGTCGCCTTGTCACTGGCCGTCGCGGCATGGCGCCGGGCGGGTTGGAACCCGCTCCCGCCCGCGTGGGATGATCGCGGCCATGAGCGCGCGGTCGCTTCGCGGGCGGGTCGCGGTCGCCGGGATCGGCGAGTCGGAGTACTCCAAGCGCGGTGAGGCGAAGGAGCCCGAGTTCGTGCTCGGGCTGCGCGCGATCCTGGCGGCGTGCGCCGACGCGGGCATCGACCCGCGCGAGGTCGACGGCTTCGCGTCGTACTCGAACGACCGCAACGAGCCGTCGCGCATCGCGGCGGCGCTCGACTGCCGCGAGCTGCGCTTCTCGAACATGCAGTGGGGCGGCGGGGGTGGCGGCGGCTCGGCGGCGGTGGCGAACGGCGCGGCGGCGATCGCGAGCGGGCTGGCCGACGTGGTGGTCGTGTACCGGGCGCTGGCGCAGGGTCAGTTCGGGCGCTTCGGCGCGGGCGCGCGGCGCGAGCGCGTGGCGGGCGAGCCGGCGTTCTGGCTGCCGTACGGGCTGATGTCGCCCGCGCAGATGTTCGCCATGCGCGCCATGCGGCTCATGCACGAGCACGGCATCCGCCAGGAGGCGTTCCGCGCGGTGGCGCTCGCGAGCTACCGGCACGCCCAGTCCAACCCGCGCGCGGTCATGTACGGCCGGCCACTCACTGCCGAGGCCTACGACGCCTCGCGCTGGATCACCGAGCCCTTCCACCTGTACGACTGCTGCCTCGAGAACGACGGCGCCGCGGCGCTCGTGCTGGTGTCGGCCGAGCGCGCGCGCGACGGGCGACACCCGCCGGTGTACCTGCTGGGCGCGGCGGCCGGCTCCGAGCGGCGCGCGGGCGCGGGCAGTCACAACAACCCCGACTACGCCACCGCGAGCTTCAAGACCGTGGCGCCGCGGCTCTACGCCATGGCCGGCGTTTCGCCCGGCGACGTCGACGTGGTGCAGAGCTACGAGAACTTCACCGGCGGCGTGGTCATGAGCCTGGTCGAGCACGGCTTCTTCGGCTACGAGCAGGCCAACGAGTTCTGCACGCTCGAGAACTTCTCCGCGCCCGGCGGGCGCCTGCCGCTCAACACCAGCGGCGGCAACCTGGCCGAGTGCTACATGCACGGGCTCGAGCTGCAGCTCGAGGCGGTGCGCCAGGTGCGCGGCACGTCGAGCGCGCAGGTGCCCGGCGCGCGCGTGTCACTGGTGGCGTCCGGGCCCATGGTGACTCCGGTGAGCGACATGATCCTGGGCTCGGGAGACACCCTGTGACTCCCGTGCTGCCCGAAGGCCTGCCCGCGCCGGCGCCGTCGCCCGACGGCCTCGACCGGCCCTACTGGGACGCGGCGCGCCGGCACCAGCTCGTGGCGCAGCGCTGCAACGCGTGCGGCGCCTGGCAGTGGTCGCCCGAGTGGATCTGCCACGCCTGCCACTCGTTCGAGGTCGGCTGGGGCGACGTGCCCGGCCGCGGGCGGATCTTCTCCTGGCAGCGCGTCTGGCACCCGGTGCACCCGGCGCTGGTCGGCGCCGTGCCCTACGTGGTGCTGCTGGTCGAGCTGGCGGGCGCGGGCGGCATCCGCATGATCGGCAACCTGGCCGGCGACCCGCGCGCGCCGGTCCGGATCGGCGCCGAGGTCGAGCCGGTGTTCGAAGACCACGGCGACTACACTCTGGTCCAGTGGAGGACGGCATGAGCACGCAAGCAGTGACTCCCGACCCGAACGCCTGGCGCCAGGAGACCCCGGGCCCGGCCGGCTGGCCGCGCACCGCGCGCGCCGGCGACCCGCACAAGTACTTCATGGTCTCGGCCGACACGCACGCGAACGAGCCGGCGGGCCTGTGGCGCGAGCGCATCGACGCCCGGTACCGCGACCGCTTGCCGCGCATCGAGGTCGACGCGAACGGCGTGCGCTGGAGCGTGATGGAAGGCTTCCGCCCGCAGAAGCTGCGCGAGTCGCGCTTCGAGGGCGAGGATCTGCTGCGCTCGAAGGCCGGCGCCGACCCGGTCGAGAGACTCCGCGACCTGCGCGCCGACGGCATCGACGCGGAGGTCATCTTCCCGAACAAGGGTCTCTCGATGTGGGCCACGAGTGACCCGGTGTTCGCCAACGCCATGTGCCACGTCTACAACCAGTGGGCGTGGGAGGTGTTCGGGCCGTACAACGACGTGATGTCTCCCATGGCCGCGGTGGCCACCGGCGACCTCGACGGCGCGATCGCCGAGATCGAGCGCACCGCTGCGCTGGGCTTCCGCGGCTTCACGCTGCCGTGCAAGCCGAACTGGGGCGCGCACGACGCCGAGGGGCGCAACTACAACCTGCCGGAGTTCGACCGGCTCTGGGCCTGCGTTCAGGCCACGGGCAAGCCGATCACGTTCCACATCTCGACCGGCCGCGACCCGCGCGCCGCCAAGGGCGCGGGCGGCGCGGTGATCAACTACGTGGCGCACTCACTCTCGCCCACCGTCGAGCCGGTGGTGAACCTGTGCGCGTCCGGCGTGCTCGAGCGCTTCCCGGGCCTGCGCTTCGCCACCATCGAAGCGGGCATCGGCTGGCTGCCCTGGGCGCTGGTCGCCATGGACGAGGGCTACCACAAGCACCACATGTGGGCCTTCCCGAAGCTGCCGTCGCTCCCCAGCGAGTATTTCCGCCGGCAGGGCTACGCGTCGTTCGGCGAGGACCCGCCGGGGCTCGAGCTGATGGAGCGCTTCGGCCTGGAGGATTGCTTCCTGTGGGCGAACGACTACCCGCACCACGAGGGCACGTGGCCGCACTCCGCCGCGGCGATCGAGCGCACCATGGGCGCGCTGACCGACGGCCAGCGCGCCAAGGTGCTCGGACTGAACGCCGCGCGGCTGTTCGGCTTCCCGGTGCCGGAGTGACTCGCTAGAACGCGAAGCCGATCCCCGCCGTCCGTCGCCGAGCGGGCGCCCTTCGGGCGCGACGGGCCTCCAGCTCAGACGCCTCCAGCCTCGAGCGCTTCCAGCACGCGCGCGGGGTGCTCGTCGGCCTTGGGCACGCGCTTCCAGTGCTTGCGCACCACGCCGTCGGGTCCGATCCAGACGGTCGAGCGAATCACTCCGCGGGTCTTCTTGCCGTACAGGACCTTGTCGCCGTAGGCGCCGTACTTCTCCATCACGGAGTGATCGGGGTCGGAGAGCAGCGGGAAGGGCAGCTTGTACTTGGCGCGGAACTTCTGGTGCGCCGGCCCGCCGTCGGGCGAGACACCCAGCACCACCGTGTTCTTCTTCCCGATCTCGCCCCACAGGTCGCGGAAGCCGCAGGCTTCCTTGGTGCAGCCGGGCGTGTCGTCGCGCGGGTAGAAGTAGAGGATCACATTCTTGCCCGCGTAGTCGGCGAGCTTGACCTTCTTGCCGTCGGCGTCGACCAGCGTGAACGCGGGCGCCTTCTTGCCTTCCTCGACGGGCACGCGGCGATGCTACCTCAATCGAAGCTGCGCCGGGAAGAAGTCCGCGCCGAGAGCCATTGGTCGGCGCGGTCGACGCGACACACGCCGCCGCTGCAGAAGATCGCGTTGAAGATCTGCGCGCCGACCATCGAACCGGTCGTGTGCCAGCGGCGCTGCTGCACCACCAGCACCGCGAGCGCGATCTTCGGGTGGTCGGCGGGCGCGAGCCCGATGAACCACTCGTAGCGGCCGGGCGGCGCCTTGCCCGAGAGACTCCCGGTCTTGCCCGCGATCGTCATCTCGCGCAGGAGCGGCCGGCCGTACACGCCGTGGAAGGCGCGGCGCGCGGTGCCGGAGAGCGTGGTCTCGACCATCATGTCGCGCAGCTGCTCCGCCGTGGCCGCGGGCAGCACCGGCTCCGGGCCGCCGCGCGCTGGCAGCGCGAGCTCGCGGCCCGCGGAGTCGGTCACGCGCGCGATCCAGTGCGGCGCCACGCGCTTGCCGGTGGCCAGGGTGGCGGCGATCTCGGCCGCGTGCAGCGCCGTGATGCGCAGGCCCGCGAGCCCGCAGCCGAGCTTGCCCAGCGCGAAGCGGTCGCCGTCGGGCTCGTCGGCCTCGCCGGGCGAGTGACCGGGGCCCGGCGACTGCAAGAGGCCGAAGCGCCGGAAGGTCTCGAGCAGGCGGCTCGTGCCCAGGTCGTTCACCGCGAGCTGCGCGAAGCACTGGTTGTTCGAGGTGGCGAGCGCGCGCTCGAGCGTGATCTCGGTGCCGCGCGAGGGCGGGTTGAGCCGCGCAGGAGTGAGTCGATAGGGGCTGCCCACGAAGTGACACGTGCGGTTGGCGACGCCCGGCACGTTCTGCAGCGCGGCCGAGGCGGTCACCACCTTGACCAGCGAGGCCGCGGGGTAGAGCTCGCTCGCCGGCATGCGCCGCGGGTCGGTGCCCGCGTAGGCGAGCACCTCGCCCGTCGCCGGGTCGAGCACCACGGCGAGCCCGAGCTTCACGCGCCCGCGCGCGAAGATGTCGTAGACCGCGTCGGTGAGTCCCGCGTCGAGCGTGTACTCGACCTTGAGCGGACCGGGAATGCCGTTCTCGGGCGAGGCCGGCACGCTCTCGACGATGCGCTGGCCGCGAGTCACCTGGAGCGAGGCGCCGGCCGCGACCAGCTTCGGCACGCCGCGCCCCACGCCGCCGGGCGGCGGGATCGGCACGCGCCGCAGGACGGCCTCGGGGGCGTTGCGCGCGCTGGCCGACGGAGCCGGGGGCGGCGCCGCCGGCTCGGCCGGGCGCGCCGGTGGCGGCACGGGCGCGGGCAGCGTGGGCTCGGCCGCGTCGGGGTTCCCGGGCTCGCCGTCGGCATCCGCCCCGTGCGGCAGCGCACTCACCTCGGGCAGGCCGTCCGGGCGGCCGTGGGTAGCGGCGATGCCGCGCTCGCTGGGCCCGAGCGCCCACCCGACCACGACCAACACCAACACGCCCGCGGCGATCGTGAGTCGACCGCGCAGGAGCATGCGCGGCCGCACGACGTGCGGTTCACCTCTCACGCGACCTCCCCCGGAGGCTTGCTTTTTACCTTCGCGGCCATCCCGTCGCCAGTGCTGCGGTCGGCCTGCGCTCGGCCCTCACAAATCCGGCCTTCCGCTAAGATGGCAGCCCGATGGTGAACCGGTGGGTTGCGGCGCTGTTTCTCGTCCTCCTTGCGCCGCTCGCGGGGGCGCAGAACGACATCGCGGCCGTGCGCGACTGCCTGAAGCGCAACGTTCCCAAGAAGTCGAGCGTGCAGACGGTGCATTTCACCTCCTACGACCGCATCGGCGGCTCGCGCGAGTTCCGGGGCAAGATCCTGGCCACGACCATGGAGGACGGCACGCGCCGCGGGAAGCTGTGCATCAGCCAGCCGCCCGAGATGCGCGGCTCCGAGGTGCTGTCGATCGAGGTGAAGGGCGAGCCGCCGCAGAACTTCCTGTACACGACCGAGTTCCGGAAGGCGAAGCGCGTCTCGGGCGACGGCGCGGGCGGGAGTCTCTTCGGCACCGACTTCACCTACGAGGACATGCAGCGCTTCATGCAGCTGAACCGACCCGAGTCGACGGAGCGCCTGCCCGACGACACGCTCGACGGGCGCGCCGTCTACGTGGTGCAGTCCAAGCCGACCGACGCGCAGGCGTCGGCGTACTCCAAGGTGCTGAACTTCATCGACAAGGACACCTGCGTGGTGCTGAAGAGTGAGTCGTACGAGGGCACGGAGCGCCTGCGCAAGGTGCTGGTCGCCAAGCCCGACGCCATGTATTCCGAGAACGGCATCCACGCGCCGACCGAGGTCGAGATGAAGGACGTGCGCGATCAGACGCGCACCGTGATCGCGGTCGAGGACCTCGAGGTCGACGGTCAGGTCGACCCGCGCAGCTTCCAGGTGAGCGAGCTCGGCAGACACTGCCGGTAGGCGGAAGCGGCATGCTCTGGCTGTTGCGCGCGTCGGTCTGGCTGTGTGTCTCGGCGGGGATGCTGCTGGCCGGCTTCGCGCTGTTCGCGAGCGTGCTGCTCGTCCCCAGCGTGATCGCCAACGGCAACCTGCCCGCGCCGGTGCAGCGCCAGGCGCTGGCCACGGTGTACTCGCTGATCGCGCTGCAGGCGCTCCTGCCCGACCTCGCCATCACCTTCGCGGTCTGGCTCGCGCTGGCGTGGGCCTTCCCGAGGCTCGACCGGAGCTGGCGTGGGCTGATCGCGGGAATGCCCCTGGTGGCAGCGCTCGGCTTCCCGGCCGTGGGTCACTACCTGTTCACCATCTGGACCCCCGGCGGTGCGCGCGACTACGCGCTCACGGTGGTTCTGATCGCCTTCGGGGTCTCCGCCGCGCTGCTGGCTCCGCGAGCGCTCTCACGCGCGCTCGGCCCGGGCTGTTTCACCATCGCCTCGAAGCGCGGTATGGTGGACGCGCCATGAACGAGCCCAGCCTGCCCCCCGTGAAGCGGCCGCGCGGCCGGCCCCCGCTCCCGCGCGCGGGCCAGCGCCAGCGGCTGGTCGAGGCGGCGATCCGGGCGTTCGACCGCACCAACGGCGAGAAGCTGACCGTGTCGGACATCGTCGGGGAAGCCGGGATGTCGTCGCGCACGTTCTACGACCACTTCGAGTCCAAGGACGAGCTCGTCGCCGAGATCTTCATGACCCAGGCACGCGGGTTCGTGGCCCGGCTGATGGAGATCGCCCAGCGCACGCGCGGTCCGGTCGAGCGCTGCGACCAGGCGCTGCAGGCGTTCTTCGAGCGATTCCCCGCCGCCACGACCATCGACTTCGAGCGCCTGGGCGGCCCGGCAGGCGAGCGCGTGCGCGCCGAGCGACGCCGCTGCGTGAACCTGATCGCGGACGGAATCGTGAGCGAGCTCGATAAGATGCACGCGAGCGGCGCGATGACCCACCCGCCCGACCGGGCGCGCATCGAGCTTGTGCTGACCGGGATCGAGGGCCTCTCGATCCGCTACTACAGCGAGGGCCGCCAGACCGAGCTGGCGCAGCTCCGCCCCATGATGCGAGAGCTACTTCTGCGAGCAACGGGCTTCTGAACTTTTATTGAAAACCTCGTCTTCTTTTTTTCTTCCCTTTCAGAAATCGCTCGTGTAAAAAGCCCGCAGGAGGGACTTCGCATGAAGGCTCGTATGCGAGCGGTGACTTTGGCTGTCTGCGCGGCTGCGCTGATGGCGACTGGCTGCGGCAATCTGACCATTCGGAGCTGGGTCAAGATCATCGGCGACCAGAGCTCGGGTCAGGTGACGACCGACGCGCTGGCGGGTGCGGTGTTCAACATCACCGAGCTCCAGGGCGGCTTCCTGGGGCGGATCGTGCTCGACACCAGCACGCTGCCGGGCCCGGTGAACGGCACCGTGAACGTGGACGACATCCGGATCGCCGGGCTCGGCGAGGGCGTGCTCGGCTACGTGTGTATCTGGCAGAGCCCGGCCAACCCGTCGAGCGGCACCATCAACCTCGACATCCTGAACAGCAAGGGCTCGACGACGATCGGGTTGAACATCCTCGCGACCGCGCGCATCGCGGATCTCCTGGCGGTTCCACCGTCGCCGATCTCGCAGCAGGCGACCTTCCCGCTGAACGGCGTCGGGATCTCGCAGCTCCTGAACGCGGCAGTCACTGGGAACTCCGACGGCCTGTTCGCGACCAGCGCGTCGTTCGTGGGTGACACGACCATCCTCGACGCGCCGGCGACGTTCAGCCTGAGCATCGCGGTCACCAACGAGTCGACGGCGCCGGTGTTCGATCCCGCTCTCACGCTCGATCCGATCGGCGGCGGGTGCGCGCAGCACTTCGCGGAAGAGGGCAACGACCTGTTCTACGGCGTGAACTCGAAGGGCAGCTACCTGCTCGCGGGCGGCGTCGACCACCCGCAGCCGCCGACGATCATCAAGCTGGCGGACCTCGGCGCTGCGCCGGGCAGCACGCTCCGGATCGATCGCGTCGGCACCTACGACGACAAGACGGAGCTGCGCGATGGCAACGCCACCAAGGTGGGCGCGGTGTTCAGCTCGACCAACGAGGTGAAGAAGGACAACCAGCGCAACCGCATTCCGGGCGCGATCGAGGCGGGCACGAACGTCACGACCGGTTCGTATCTGAAGTGTCTGATCTTCCCGATCTGCACCTCGGTCCCGACCGACATCCCGCAGGATTTCGCGGTCACCAGCGGCGCGACGCTGACGGTCCCGGCCGGCGCTCAGTACCTGATCGTGGCGCCGATCCCCGACTCGCTGACCTGGGGTGACAACTCCGGCTTCGGGCTGGGTGTCGATCTCACGGTCAACCCGTAACGCGGAGTCGCTCGAACTTCCCTTATAGTGGGCGCTCGAAAGAGCGCCCACTATAGAGGGAGGAGCGCTTGGAACGAGCCTTCCGCCTGATCGCGTTCCACCCCTGGTGGGTGCTGGCCGCGATCGCGTCCGTGACGGTGCTCCTGGCGGCGCCGCTGGTCGACCTCGAACACCGGCGGCTGCGCCTGGACGTCGACATGTCGACGAACCGTCTCTTGCCCGAGAACCAGCCCGGGCGGACGTTCTACGACTACGTGCGCAAGGCGTTCGGCAGCGACGAGACCATGGTCGTCGCGCTCTCCGCCGACGACATCTTCACGCACGACGTGCTGTCGCGGATTCAGCGCATGTCGGACCGTCTGGCGCGCGTCGAGGGCGTGCACCACGTCGTGGCCATCACCAACGTGGCCAACGTGCGAGGCACCGAGGACGGCATCGACGTCCGGCCGTTCGTGAAGGACATCCCCACCGACCCGGGGCAGCTCGCGACGCTGAAGCACGAGGCGCTGGGCAACCCGATCTACGCGGGCAACCTGATCTCGAAGGACGCGAAGACCGCAGCCATCGTGGTCGAGTTTCTCGACTTCTCCGACCGCGACTTCATCGACAAGGGCATCGACGACGAGATCGACCGCATCGCGCGCGAGGAGGCCGGCCCGGTCAACGTGTACGTGACCGGCGGGCCGCACCTCAAGGTCGCGCAGGTGCGCTACCAGCTCGGCGATCTGCGCGACGCGATCCCGATGGTGGTCGGCGCGCTCGCGATCGTGCTGGCGCTCTCGTTCCGCACGCTGCGCGGCACCCTCCTGCCGCTCCTGGCCGTGTTCGTGGCGCTGATCTGGACGCTCGGCTTCGAGGCCTGGCTGGGCAAGGAGCTCACGCTCACCACCGTGCTCGTGCCGCCCATGCTGATCATCCTGGGCGTCGCGTACTCGGTGCACGTGATCTCGGAGTACTACGACGTCTTGCGCGAGGACCGCCGCTCGAGCTCCGCGCACGCGGTCCACCACGTGCTGCACGGAGTCACGCTCGCCGCGCTCCTGACCGGTGGGACCACCGCGGCCGGCTTCTACTCCGAGGTGCTCACGCCGATCAAGGCGATCCAGGAGTTCGGCTACATGTCGGTGGTCGGCGTGCTGGCCACCCTGATCGTGTCGCTCACGCTCACCCCGGCGCTGCTCTCGGTGCTGGGCCGGCCGCGCCGGCTCGCGCGTGCCGAAGAGGCCGACGAGGAGAGCTTCTTCGGTCAGCTGATGGTGCGCCTGGCCGAGTTCGACCTGCGCAACAAGCGCGCCATCTACTTCTTCTGGGCCATGGTCTCGGTGCTCTCGTGTGTCGCGGCCACGCGGCTCGTGGTCGGCAACGAGAGCCTGCGCTTCCTGCCCGAGCGCGCGCAGCAGCGCCGCGACTTCGACGCGGTCAACGAGAAGCTCAACGGCGCGAACGCCTTCCAGGTGGTCGTGCAGGCCGACGGCGAGGCCAACTTCAAGCAGCCGGAGAACCTGCGCGCGCTCGAGTCACTCCAGGACTGGCTGGACGACCAGCCCGAGATCGGCGGCTGCACGGGCCTGGTCGACTTCGTGAAGCTTTTGAACCGCGCCTTCCACGAGAACGACCCGGGCTATCTCTCGGTGCCCGAGACCGAGCGACTGACCGGACAGCTCTTGTTCCTGGGCGCCAGCGACGAGCTCGAGGGCTACGTCGACGCGCGCTACCAGCTCACCAACATCCAGGTGCGCTCGACGGTGTTCGACACCGAGCTCGTCATGTCGCTCGTGAACCGCATCGAGACACGGCTGAAGCAGCTCCCCCCGGGGCTGCACGGCCAGGTCACGGGCAACTCGATCCTGATGACCCAGGTGGTCGACAACCTGATCTGGGGTCAGGTGCAGAGCATCATCGGCGCGCTGATCATGATCTACGCGCTCTTGTGCGTGATGTTCCTGTCGTTCCGCCTGGGCGTGGTCGCGCTGCTCCCCAACGTGATTCCCGTGGCCGTGTACTTCGGCGCGCTCGGACTCACGGGCATCACCCTCAACTTCGCGACCAGCATCATCGCGCCCATGGCGCTGGGCGTCGCGATCGACGACACGATCCACTACTTCGCGCGCTTCAACCCCGAGGCCAAGCGCCTGGCCGACGAGCGGCGCGCGACCATCTCGGTGCTGCGCTCGGTGGGCCGGCCCGTGCTGTACTCGACGATCTCGCTGTGCGTCGGGTTCCTGATGCTGTCGTGGAGTGACCTGCTCTCGTACCGCCAGGTGGGCGGCATGGGCGCGTTCACGCTCGGCTTCTCGGTGCTGGTCGAGATGACGCTCACGCCGGCGCTGTGCGGTGGCCTGCGCATCGTGACTCTCTGGGACACGCTCACGCTCGACCTGGGCGACGACCCGCAGGTCGCGATCCCGCTGTTCCGCGGGCTCAGCAAGGCGCAGTGCCGGATCGTCGCGCTGATGGCCAACCTGCGCAGCGTGCCCGAGGGCGAGCCGCTCATGCGCCTGGGCCAGACCGACCGCGAGATGTACGTGATCGTCGACGGCGCGCTGCGCGTCTGGAAGGACGGGCCGACCGGGCCGATCGAGCTGCGCTCGTCGTCGCGCGGCGACGTGATCGGCGACGTGGGTCTGTTCACCGGCGAGCGCAGCGCCAACGTCGACGTGGCCAAGGACGCGCGGCTCCTGCGCTTCACTCCCAACAACCTGCAGCGCCTGCGGCGCCGCTACCCGCGCATCGCGTCGACGGTCATGCGCAACCTGAACGAGATCCTGGCGCGCCGGCTCTCCGACCTGACCGACCGCCTGCGCTGACTAGCGGTGCGTCTTCTGGTAGGTGCCGATGAGCTGGGCCTTGGCCAGCACGTGGCCCTGGATCGCCTGCTCGAGCTCGGCCTTGGTGAGTGACCCGCGGTCGCCGAGCGCCACGTCGAGCGCGTACAGCTTGAAGAAGTAGCGGTGGCGGCCGATCGGCGGGCAGGGCCCCCGCCAGCGCCCTTCGCCGAAGTCACTCTTGCCGCGCAGCGTCCCTTCGGGCAGCGCGCCGCCGGTCCCGAGCCCGCGCGCCGAAGCCGGCAGGTCGTAGATCACCCAGTGCACCCAGGTGCGCTTCGGCTCCTCCGGATCGGGCGCGTCGGGGTCGTCGACCACCAGCGCGAGTGACTTCGTGGCTTCCGGCGGGCTACTCCACGAGAGCGGGGGAGACTCGTCGCCGGCCTCACAGGTGAAGCGCGCGGGAATGGCCGCGCCCTCCGCGAACGCGGACGAGCGCAGCGCGAACTGCGCGGCAGCGGCCAAGGCGAGCAGCGCCGTCACGCGCCCAGCCTATCACGCGCGCATCAGGGCGAGCGCATCACGCCCGAGCCCGCGATCAGGCTCACGACGAACACGACCAGGAACACGAAGAAGAGCACGCGCGCGATGCCCGCGGCGGCGACGGAGATCCCGCCGAAGCCCAGCACGCCGGCGATCAGCGCGATCACCAGGAACATGAGAGACCAGTAGAGCATCTCGACTCCTTCGTTCCCTCCGAGGAACGAGCACCGCTCGAGCAAGCCCCGTGCCGGGCGCTGCGGCAGCTGCGCAGGCGCGGCCGCGCGAGCCTGGGAATTTCTACAAACCCGATCCGCGCGCAGCGCGCGACCGCCGCTGCCAGTGAGTGGCCTGGCACGAATGCTGCTCACCGCGAACGCCATGCGGAACGTCAGTCGTCTGGTCGTGTCACTCGTCTGCTTCTGGCTGTGCAATGCGGCGAGCGGCGACGAGCCGAACGCGCCCACGCCAGACACTCCGGTGAGCGCGCGCGAGGAGGCGACCGGCTACACCTTCCTGCCCACGCGCTCGCTGTTCGACCCGCTGATCGCCGACGTGCGCTGGCCGCGCTTCTCGGCCGAGTATCAGGCCTACCACAAGGATCCGTTGCTCGGGAACGTGGGCAGCGCGAACTTCGGCGGCACGCTGCCGATCCTGCAGGGGCCGTTGCCGGCCGAGGGCCGCTGGGACGTCGGCTTCCAGGCGGCGGTGTTCTCGATCTTCGACCTGGACTCCCAGTCACACGACCTGGTGAACGCGGACTACTTCTTCGGCCTGCCGATCTCGGCGCGCTGGGGCTGGTTCTCCGCGATGCTGCGCGTGTACCACCAGAGCTCCCACCTGGGCGACGAGTTTCTGCTCGACCACGGCGACGTGCAGCGCATCAACCTGTCGTACGAGGCCCTGGACTTCTTTCCGTCGGTCGACCTGTGGGACTGGGGGCGCCTGTATCTCGGCGGCGGCTACCTGTTCGATCGCGACCCGAGTCAGCTGAAGCGCAAGTACGTGCAGGCCGGCGTGGAGCTCAAGAGCCCGCTCGCGTTCTTCGGCTGGCTGCGCCCGGTCGCGGCCGCCGACTTCAAGCGCAACGAGGAGCAGGACTGGGCGACCGACTACTCGGTGCGCGCGGGCTTCCAGTTCGAGAACGAGAAGGTGTTCAAGAGCCGCCGGCTGCTGCTGCTGGGCGAGTACTACAAGGGCTTCTCACCCAACGGCCAGTTCTTCGACCGGCGCATCGAATTCTTCGGCGTGGGCGTCCACTTCTTCTTCTGAGCCGCCGCGAGTCAGTGGATGCCGCTGCCCCCGGTCAGCGCCTTCACCACGTCGCCGATCACCGCCTTGGCGTCGCCGAACACCATGACCGTGTTGTCGGCGGTGTAGAGCTCGTTGTCGATGCCCGCGAAGCCGGGATTCATGGAGCGCTTGATCGCGATCACCGATTTGGCCTTGTCGACGTCGAGGATCGGCATGCCGTAGATCGGGCTGGCCTTGTCGTGGCGCGCGGCCGGATTCACGACGTCGTTCGCGCCGACCACCAGCACCACGTCGGTCTGCGGGAAGTCGGGGTTGATGTCGTCCATCTCGACCAGCTCGTCGTACGGGATCTCGGCTTCGGCGAGCAGCACGTTCATGTGACCCGGCATGCGGCCGGCCACGGGATGGATCGCGAACTTGACCTGGATGCCGCGCTTCACCAGCTGGTCGCGCAGCTCGTGCACGCGGTGCTGCGCCTGCGCCACCGCCATGCCGTAGCCGGGCACGATCACCACCTGACTCGCGGTTTCGAGCAGATCCGCCGCGTCCTGCGGGGTGGCGCTCTTCACCGGCTTCTGCTCGCCGGCGACGGCCGCCGTCTGCACCTGGCCGAACGCGCCGAACAGCACGTTGGTGAAGGAGCGGTTCATCGCGCGGCACATGATCACGGACAGGATGAAGCCCGAAGAGCCGTCGAGCGCGCCCGCGATGATCAGCACCTTGTTCTCGAGCACGAAGCCCATCGCCACCGCGGAGAGACCCGCGTACGAGTTCAAGAGTGAGATCACGGTCGGCATGTCGGCGCCGCCGATCGGAATGATCAGGAGCACGCCGAACAGGAGTGACAGGCCGATGATCACCGGAAAGAGCTGCCACTGGGTCGGGTCGACCACCAGCCACAGACCCGAGCCGATCGCGATCGCGAGCAGGGTCAGGTTGATGAAGTTCTGGTTGCGGTAGGTGATCGGCCGGGTGGGAATCACTTCCTGGAGCTTGCCCGCCGCCATGAGCGACCCGGTGAAGGTCAGGAAGCCGAGGATGATCTCGACCGCGATCGCGAGCATGCGAAACCCGGTGAGCTGGCCCTCGCCCAGCCACAGGCTGTATTTCGCGGTGCCGACCAGGCCGGCCGCGAGACCGCCGAATGCGTGCGAGAGCGCGGTCCGTTGCGGCACCGCGGTGAGCGCCACGCGCGAGAGCGGAACGCCGATGATGGTGCCCACCACCGCGCCGATCGCGATCCACTCGTAGTGGGCGATCTCGGGGTGGACGACCGTGCCCAGGATCGCGGCCGCCATGCCGAGCACACCCGCCAGCACGCCGCGCCGCGCGGTCTCGGGGCGGGACAGCCAGCGCAGCGAGAAGATGAACAGGGCCGCCGCGGCGAGATACGCGCCCTGGGTCAGATGCTCGACCAGCTCTGGAGTCATTGCCCGGGCTCGCGGCGCTTGAACATGCGCAGCATGCGGTCGGTGATCAGGAAGCCGGAGACGATGTTGGTCATGGAGGCCGCGACCGCGATCGTGCCGAGCACCGTCGAGAACGTGGTCTTCTGCTCGCCCGCGATGATGATCGACCCGACGACCGCGATCGCCGAGATCGCGTTGGTGAGCGACATCAGCGGCGTGTGCAGCAGCCGGGACACGTTCCGGATCACGTCGAAGCCGATGAACGTGGCGAGCATGAAGACGAACGCCATGCCCCAGAGATCGAGACTGTCCACTCCCTCTACTCCTACCTACTTGGCGAACGCGAATTGCGACAACAGCGCGAACGCCCCGCCGACGAGCCCCGCCGCCGGCAGAGTCAGCACCCAGGCCACCAGGATGTCACGGGTGAGGCCCCACTTCACGGCCGAGAGCCGCTGGGTGGCGCCGACGCCCATGATCGAGGTCGAGATCACGTGCGTGGTCGAGACCGGGAAGCCGAAGTGCGCGGTGCCCAGGAGCACGGCCGACGCGGCGGTCTCGGCCGCGAAGCCGTGCACCGGGGTGAGCTTCACCAGCCGCATGCCCAGCGTGCGGATGATGCGTTTGCCGCCCGAGTAAGTGCCCAGGCCGATCACGAGCGCCGAGGCCAGCTTCACCCACAGGGGCACCTCGGTGGTGGCGATCGCTCCGGCCGAGAACAAGGCCAGCGTGATCACGCCCATGGTCTTCTGCGCGTCGTTCGAGCCGTGGCTGAACGCCATGAACGAGGCCGACACCAGCTGCGCGCGGCGGAAGCGGCGCTGCAGCACGCCGGGGTGCGCGCGCCGGAAGATCCACAGGATCGCGACCATGAGCGCAATCCCCACCGCGAAGCCGATCAAGGGCGCGCACAGCGTGGGAATCAGCACTTTCTCGAAGATGCCCGACCACAGCACCTCGGAGCGGCCCGAGGTGGCCAGCACCGCGCCCGACACGCCGCCGATCAGACAGTGACTCGAGCTCGACGGCAGCGCCCACCACCAGGTGAGCAGGTTCCAGGCGATCGCGCCGACCAGTCCGCCGAACATGACCGGCGGAGTGACTGCACCGACGCTCACGATGCCCTTGGCCAGGGTCGCCGCCACGTTGGTCGACACCAGCGCCCCCAGCACGTTCAGCACCGCGGCCGCGAACAGCGCCAGGTTGGGCGGCACCGCGCGGGTCGAGATGGCCGTGGCGACGGCATTGGCGGCGTCGTGGAAGCCGTTCGTGTAGTCGAACGCCAGCGCGACCACGACGACCGCAATGAGCAGCGGTTCCATCTAGCTGTTCTCGAGAACCACGCCCTCGATGACGTTCGCCACGTCCTCGCAGCGGTCGACGGCGCGCTCGACGTCTTCGTAGATCTCCTTCCACTTGATCAGCCGGCGCGCGTCGGTCTCTTCCTTGAACAGCCGCGCCGTGGCGCGGCGCAGCACGCGGTCGTTCTCCTTCTCCGCCGCCTTGACCTCCGCGCACAGCGCGCGCACGTGCGCGGGGTCGAGCTGCTTGGGCAGGGCGTCGACCGCCGCGCGCAGCGACTCCGTCGCGCGCACCAGGTTCTTGCCCATCTCGACCACCTCGGGCGTGGCGCTCTCGATCTCGTACAGCCACACGCGCTGCGCGGTCGCCTCGATGTGGTCCATGATGTCGTCGAGCCGGCTGGACAGCGTGTGTATGTCGGAGCGGTCGATGGGCGTGACGAAGGTGCTGTGCAGCGTCTCCATCGTCTCCTGACACACGCGGTCGGCTTCGTGCTCGACCGCGTGGATCTTGTCGTAGCGGTCCTTGGCCCCGGCCGGCGCGTCGAGCAGGTCGGCGAGCAGCCGCGCGCCGTCTACACAGAGCTGCGCATGGCGCGAGAAGAGCGCGAAGAACTCGGTCTTCTTCGGTAGGAAACGGCCCAGCATGGTCCACCCCGGTTGCGCCCCCCTATTAACACATCCGGGGCGGTTTGGGCGCGCCCGTCAGTCGCGCGGATTCTCGTAGAACACGTAGTTCGTCGAGTAGTCGCTGATCTCGAAGTAGACCTTCTTCTCGCCCGGGTCGACCTTGTAGTTCTGGTTCTCGTCGAGCACGCCCCAGCCGTAGCGGTACGGACGCGGCTCCTCGTTCGAGTGAGCCGTGCCGAGGCTGGTGGTCAGCTTGTCGATCTTGATGAAGCGCAGGAGCAGCTTGTCTGCGCCGTAGACGTCGAGCACCCCGTCGTCACCGGTCCAGTTCTGGATGGCCCGGCCCAGGCGGTTCTGGCTCTCCTGCGTGCAGGTCAGCAGCGCGAGCGAGGCGACGGCAAGCCAGGCCGCCGCGCGAGTCACTTCTTTTCCTTGTCTCTCTTCGGCTTGTCGAAGTCGACGCTCACCACCTTGTTCTTGGTGGTGTCGTACACGCAGGTCCACTCGAACTCGCGCCCGCTGTTGTTGGCGGCCTTCAGCGAGCCCGTGCCGCCCACGCCGCTCTCGGTGCTGGACTGCTGCCACTCGCGCGAGATCGTGAGCTGGATGTCGTGCGCGCCGCCGTGCTTGGCCTTGATCTTCTTCATCACGTCCTTCTGGCAGACTTCCTTCACGTCCGCCGGCTTCTTGGTGGCGGCGGAGGCGGTGCCGAAGGCCAGGGCCGCGCAGGGCACGACCCAAAGAGCTGCGAAACGAATGGTCCGAGACGACATTGGAAATCTCCTCTCCCTGTGCGCGTAGAATAAGTCGCGAATGAAGGTCTCGCTGTTCTATTTGCCGACCGTCGGTTCGCGAGCGGAGATCGAGGCCGGCCGGGTGGGTCTGTCGGGTGCGGCGTACGACCGCATGCTGCGCGACCTGTCCGAGCAGGCGCGCCTGGGCGACGACCTGGGCTACGACTCGATCAGCTTCACCGAGCACCACTTCCACGTGGAGGGCTTCGAGCTCTCCAACAACCCCGTGCTGCTCGACCTGTTCGTGGGGCTGCAGACCAAGCGCATCCGCGTGGGCCAGCTCGGCATCGTGCTGCCCTCGCAGAACCCGCTGCGCGTCGCGGAAGACATCGCCATGCTCGACCGCATGACCGGCGGGCGCGCGAACGCCGGCTTCGCGCGCGGCTACCAGCGCCGCTGGGTCGACATCATGGCCCAGCAGACCCACGGCATTCACGGCGCGCTGCCGCACCAGCACGACGCGATCGACGAGGCGAACCGCCTCGCGTTCGAGGAGTGTTTCCAGATCGTGAAGCGCGCCTGGACCGAGGATTTTCTCGAAGTCGACGGCCGTTTCTGGCGCGTCCCGGCCGGCGAGACACCCTGGACGCTCGAGGCCACGGCCAAGTACGGCGGCGGCGTGCGCGACGGCGTGGTGAAGGCGGTGTCGGTGGTGCCCAAGCCCGTGCAGAAGCCACACCCCCCGCTGTTCCAGCCCTTCGCGTCGTCGGAGCGCAGCATCCGCTGGTGCGCCGAGCAGGGAGTCACTGCGGTCCTGCCGCCGCTCCACCCCAAGCGCGAGCTCGCGCTGTTCGAGCTCTACGCCGAGGTCTCGGGCCGGCCGCTGGGCGAAGGCGTGGGGGTGCTGCGCGACGTGATCGTGGCCGACAGCGACGAAGAGGCGCAGGCGCTCTGGCGCCAGTCGAGCACCTTCGTGGCCGCGGCCTGGTTCGAGCCGTTCGGCTTCTACCACGGGCTCGCCGATCCCGATGGCGGCCCGATGATCGAGGACTTCTTCGCCACCAGCCTGGCGCTGGTAGGCTCGCCCGACACGGTGACTCGCCAGCTCGAGGCGCTGCAGAAGCGCCTGCCGACCCAGTGGATCTTCGCCTGGAACTACATCTCGCTGATTCCGAACGCGATCCAGCTGCGGTCGATCGAACGGTTCTGGACCAAGGTCCTGCCGCGCGTGAGCTAGGGAGCGCCGGCCGGCCAGGCCACCACCGGCGGCGTGGTCGGCTGCGCGCGGCCGCCCGCCGGCTCGACCGTGACCACGAGCGCGTCGGGCGCGCTCGCGAAGGGGCGGCCCGGGGTCCAAAACCGCTCCCGGATCGTGGCAAGATGGCGGCCAAACTCAGCCGTATCCCGGGAGGCCCGCCATGAATTTCGACATCCCGCGCGACATCGCCGCGTATCTCGTCGAGCTCGACGAATTCATCGA
>DATKAO010000060.1 GCA_035498015.1 Myxococcota bacterium | reverse complement strand
CCCGCGCTCGCCGATCACGTTGCGCTGGATGTTGGCGGTGCCGCCGGCGACCGCGCTGCCGAGCGACCACATGAACTGGCCGACCCACTGCGAGGCGTCGCGCGGGCCCATGCCCAGCTGGCGCTCGCCGGGCTCGAGCAGGCCTTCGTCGCCGAGCAGGTCGAGCGCCAGCTTCGCGACCTCCTGCCCGATGTTCGTCGAGATCAGCTTGTTCATGAGCTGCACGCGGCCGGGGTCCTGGCCTTTCGCCGCCTTGGTCAGCTGCCGGTAGCCCGAGTACTGGTGCGAGCGCACGGTGCCCTCGAGCTGCACGAGCCGCTGGCGGATCGCCGGATCCTGGATGGCGGGCTTGCCGTTGCGGTGCGAGCTCTTCGCGAGTTGGACGAGCGCGTTGAAGGTCATCAGCGCGTTCGCCGCGTCGCCGATCATGTTGCGCTCGTGCTTGAGCGTGGTGCGCGACACGATCCAGCCCTCGCCGCGCTTGCCGACGATCCAGTCCTTGGGCGTCTTCGCGTCGGTGAAGAACACCTCGTTGAAGTCGGCGGCGCCGGTCATCTGGCGCAGCGGCCGCACCTCGATGCCCGGCTGCTTCATCGAGAGCAGCAGATACGAGATGCCGCCGTGCTTCTGCGCGTCGGGCTCGGTGCGGCACAGACAGAACATGTAGTCGGCGCGGTGCGCGCCCGAGGTCCAGATCTTCTGGCCGTTGATCACCCACTCGTCGCCGCGCAGCTCGGCCTTGGTCTGGAGCGACGCGAGGTCGCTGCCCGAGCCGGGCTCGCTGTATCCCTGGCACCAGACGATCTCGCCTCGGATGGTGGGGCCGATGAACTTCTCCTTCTGCCACTCCGCGCCCTTCTCGAGCAGTGTGGGCACGAGCATGCTCGGGCCGATGCCCGCCATCTCGCCGGGCGCCCGCGCGCGCGCGAACTCCTCGCGGATGATCTGCGCCTTCAGCACGTCGGCCGGCTGCTCCGAGCCGCCATACTTCTTGGGAATCGCGCGCGCCAGGTAGCCGGCTGCGATGGCGCGCTCGCGCAGCAGCGCCGCGCGCTTGTCGCCCGGCAGCTTCGCCTCGTCGCCGCGCAGCGGCCAGTTGGCCGCGAGGAACGCCTTCACCTCGCCGCGGAACGCCTCGTACTCGGCGCTGTAGCTGAGATCCATTTCATCTCCCTCGTCGAAGCTCGATTTTCCCAGCTAGCCGGCCGGTGGGTCAAACCTGTGTAGGGCCGAGCGCCCGCGCGTAGTAGAGGACCTCCGTTGCGGGCTCGAGGCGCGCGACGCCGAGCTTCTCGAGCACCCGGATCGAGGCGGCGTTGTCGGGCCGGACGCCCGCCCGGACCTCGCTCGCGCCCAGCTCGCGCCGCGCGAGGGCCACGAGCTCGCCCGCGATCCGCGCCGCGTACCCGTGTCCCCAATGCGAGCGAAGGAGCGAGTAGCCGATGCTCGCGAAGCCGAGCTCGCGCACCAGGTCGCGGACCACGCCGACCCCCACGAAGCTGCCGTCGCCCTCCAGTGTCGCCGCGAACCGGTGCTGTTGCGTGGCGCTGACGGGGGCCGTGCAGAACGCCCGGGCGTCTTCCCGGGTGAACGGGATCGCGACGTGGAGCAGCCGGCGCGCGACCTCGTGGTCCGAGTAGAGCGCGTGGACGGGCTCGCTGTGGGCCTCCGAGAGCGGCACCAGGCGCAGCAAGAGCGCACCCTACCGCCTTCGGTCTATGATGGGGAAGAGAGGAGCTCCGGATGGCCTACCCGATCATCTCCGCGGACTCGCACGTCACCGAGCCGCCCAACACGTACACGGACTTCATCGACCACGCCTTCAAGTCGCGCGCGCCGCGCATGGAGGAGGTCGGCGAGATGGGCGACGTGTTCGTCGTCGACGGCATGGCGCGCCCCGTCGTGGTGGGCCTCGCGGCCGCCGCGGGCAAGCCGCCCGAGGAGATCCGCATCAAAGGCACCAAGTTCGCGGAGCTGCACCGCGGCGGCTGGGATCCCGAGGCGCGCATGGCCGACCAGAAGCGCGACGGCGTCGCGGCCGAGGTCATCTACCCGACGGTCGGCATGGTGCTCTGCAACCACTCGGACTTCGACTACAAGAAGGCCTGCTTCGACGC
>DATKAO010000059.1 GCA_035498015.1 Myxococcota bacterium | reverse complement strand
GTGCGGCATCCCGGCTTCGTGCGCGGCGCGCCCGGCCCGCGCGAGATCAAGCTGGTCTGGGCCGCGGCCATCGCCGCTGGCGTCGCCGCGCTGTTCCTGTCCGGCGCAGTGTGATCCGCTGACTTGCACTTGCGCACTCGTCCGCGCGATAACGCGAGACGGGTGGCAAAGCTCGTCTTGATCGGGGGCCCGCCAGGGGTCGGGAAGAGCACCGCGCTGCGGCACGTGGAGCGCGCCTTCGAGCGCTGCGCGTGTCTCGACGCGGACGACGCCTGGCGCGTGCACCCGTTCGAAGTGACTCCGGACACCGGCCCGATCTTCATGCGCAACGTGCTGGCCGTGCTGCGCGGCTATCTCGACGCCGGCTACCCGCTCGTGCTGCTCACCTGGGTGCTGGCGAACCCGGCGCTGATCGAGCGCATCTTGAAGGGTCTCGACGGGCGCTACGAGCAGCTCCTCATCCTGCACCTGGTGGCGACCCCCGAGGCGCTGGCCGAGCGCTGCGCCCGCGACGGCGAGCGGCCCCGCGCCCTTCCGTTCGTGCTCCACAAGCTGGAGGACATCCAGGCGCTGCCATATGCGAAGATCGACGTCACGGGTCTGGAGACCCGGGCGGTTGCGGCGCGCATCGTCGCCGAGATCCGCCGTTCCTTCGGAAGAGAGAGTCGCGACGCATGATCCCGGCCCGTGAGGCACTGAATCGGCTGCGGGAGGGCAACCGCCGCTTCGTCGATGGCGTGCGCAGCGCCGACGTACCACTCACCCACGAGCGCCGCGCCGAGCTGGCCAAGGCGCTCGAGCCGTTCGCGATCGTCCTCGGCTGCTCGGACTCGCGCGTGCCCGCCGAGCTGGTGTTCGACCAGGGGCTCGGTGACCTGTTCGTGATCCGGGTGGCGGGGAACATCGTGGCGCCGTCGCAGATCGGCAGCGTCGAGTTCGCGGCCACGCGCTCGGGCGCGCGGCTGGTCGTGGTGCTGGGTCACACGCAGTGCGGCGCGATCCTGGCCACGCTCGAGGAGCTGCGCCAGCCCTCGGTGAACCGCCCGCGCGGCCTGCGCTCAATCGTGGACCGCGTGCGGCCATCGGTCGAAGGCCTGTTGTACACCGAGATGCGCAACGACCCCGACGCGCTGGTGCGCCACGCGGTGCGCGCGAACGTGGGCATCTCGGTGAGTCACCTGCGCCACGGCTCGGAGCTGCTCGAGCAGATGATCGAGCGCGACGAGCTCCTGGTCGTGGGGGCCGAGTACTCGCTCGAGACCGGCGTCGTCGAGTTCTTCGACGACGGCGGGTGAGCCGTGTCCCGCCCGCTGCTTCTCGGCCGCCGCAGCTCCTTCAACGTGCAGAAGGTGCAGTGGCTGCTGGCCGAGCTGGGGCTCGACTTCGAGCAACGCGAGCTCGGCGGGCGCTTCGGCGGCCTCGACACCCCGGAGTTCGGCGCGCTGAACCCGCACCGGCGCGTTCCGGTGCTGGTCGACGGCGACCTGGCGGTCTGGGAGTCGCACGCGATCCTGCGCTATCTGGCCGCGAGTCATGGCGGTGAGTCGTGGTGGCCGCGCTCCCCGGCCGCGCGCTCGCATGCCGACCGCTGGCTCGATTGGGCGGAGACCACCCTGCAGCCCGATTTCATGGGCATCTTCTGGGGCTGGTACCGCACCCCCGAGGCGCAGCGCAACCAGCCGGCGATCGCCGCGGCGCTGCGAGCGTGCGAACGCCACTTCCGGCTGCTCGACGCGCAGCTCGAGTCACGCGACCACCTGCTGGGCGACACGCTCACGCTCGCGGACATCCCGACGGGAGCGAGTCTGTTTCGCTACTTCGAGATGGGGCTGCCCGTCCCGCACCCGCCGCGGGTCGAGGCCTGGTACCGGCGCCTGTGCGCACGGCCCGCCTACCGCGCGCAGGTCATGCTGCCGTTCCAGGAGCTCTTCGGGCGGCTGGCGTTCTGATGTTGGAGACGGCGTTCACGCGACTCGTGGGGGCCAGCGTTCCGATCCAGTGCGCGGCCATGCCTGGAGTCACATCGGTCGAGCTGGCTGCGGCGGTCACGAACGCGGGCGGCGTGGGCATGCTGCCCGCGACCCTGCTCTCGCCCGAAGCGCTCGAGTCCGAGCTCGAACGCCTGGCGCGGGCCGCGCGCGGCCCGTTCGGCGTGAACTTCCTCGTGCCGTTCCTCGACCGCGAAGCCCTGGCCGTGGCCGCGCGTCGGGCGCGCATCGTCGAGTGTTTCTACGGCGAGCCCGATCCGGAGTTCGCGCGCGAGGGCCATCGTCACGGCGCGCTCGTGGGCTGGCAGGTCGGCTCGGCGGCCGAGGCGGCCGCGGCGGAGCGCGCCGGCTGTGACTACGTGGTGGCGCAGGGCACTGAGGCCGGTGGCCACGTGCGGGGAGTCACGAGCCTCTTGCCGTTGCTGGCCGACACGCTCGAACGCGTGCGCGTGCCGATCGTGGCCGCAGGCGGGCTCGCGACCGCGCGCGACCTCGCGGCGGTGCTCGCCTGCGGCGCGTCGGGCGCGCGCCTGGGCACGCGCTTCCTGGCCACGCACGAGTCGTCGGCGCACCCCGGCTACGTCGAGTCGGTGCTGCGCGCGTCCGCGGGCGACACCTGTCTCACCGAGGCGTTCTCGGGTCTGTGGCCGAACGCGCCGCACCGCGTGCTGCGCGCGTCGATCGAGGCCGCGCAAGCCCTGCCCGAAGGTCCGGTGGGCGAGGTGCCGATCGGCGGCCGGCGCCTCCCGGTGACTCGCTTCTCGGTGATCTGCCCCAGCGTGGGCAGCTCGGGCCGGGTCGACGCGATGGCGCTCTACGCCGGTGAGTCGGTCGCGAACGTGACTTCGGTGCGGCCTGCGGCGGAGATCATCGCGGAGCTCGTGTCGGGCGCCGAGAAGCTCCTGCGCGGGCACGCCGGTCAGTCGTAGAGCCCGTCGGTCCACCACGAGTCGTTCGCCAGGTCGTGGTACAGGCGATAGATGCCGCCGTCGGACAGCTCCACGTCCCAGTAGTCGCGCGCGAAGCGGCTCTCGCCCCACCACTCGCCGAACAGCCGCCAGGGGCCGGCGGCGTGCAGCACGCGGCCGCCTTCGCTGCTGCGTGACTGGAGCGACACGTAGGCGGGCGCGCCGCGGTCCGCGCCGTAGACGCGGATCGGCCGCGGCGGTCGCAGCACGCGCAGGGCGATCACGCCGCGCTGCGGCGGCTCGCGGCGCGAGCTCGCGGCCGCGTCGCGCCGGCGCTCGTGTGCCAGCCGGAACTCGACCAGCGCGGCGGCATCCTGCTGATGGGTGTCTTCCACGCGCGGCGCGCCGACCTGGCCGGCGCCGCAGAGTGACTCGATGCGCGCGATGGTCACGGCCAGCTCGCCGGGGGAGGGGAGCGGCGGCAGGAACAGGTCGAGCTGCGCGGTCTCGACGGCGTCGGGAGTGGCGATCGCGCGCAGCGCGATCACGCCCTCCGCGGGCGGATGGCGCTCGAGCGCGAGCCGTGTGAGTCCGAGCAGCACGTGGGGCTCGAGCGTGGGCGCGGCCAGGCCGATCTCGCGCGCGCTGGCGGCGCCGCTCTCGAGCGTGAGCTCGAGCCGCAGGCGGCGCAGCGCCAGGCCGCGCAAGCGTACGCGCCGCACGAGTCTCTCGAGCACCGCGCGCAGCAGGAACGAGAGCGGCTCGAGGTTGGCGATCGCCCACTCCGAGTCGGCGCCCTCCTCGAAGCGCAGGAGCGGCGGGTTCGAGCGGAAGGGGCCCAGATCCTCGCCGTTCGCGCGCCGGGCCAGGCGCACACCGGCTTCGCCGAGCCGGCCGCCCAGGGCGTCGCGCGGAATGCGCGCGATCTGGCCGAGCGTGCGTACCCCCCAGTGCGTGAGCCGCTCGGCGAGCTCGGTCGGGGGGTCGAGCAGGTCGAGCGGCAGGGGCACGAGGAAGCTCGCGGCCTCCTCGGCGCGCAGGATCCGCCCGCCGTCGCGGTGGCGCGCGGCGAGCTCGGCCACCGTGCGCGTGGGCCCGATTCCGAGCCGCACACACGCGGGACCACTGCGGCCGACCTGGAAGCCCACGTCGCTCAGCCGGGTCTCGAGCGCGGTCATGAGCCCGCGTTCGGACGGGAAGAGTGACTGCGTGCCCGCCAGGTCGATGAACACCAGGCCTGGCGCGGCGACCATGACGCGCGGCGAGACCGAGCTGGCCACGTCGAGCAACGCCTGCTCGGTCGAGCGCATGCCCTCGAGTGAGAAAGTGCGGACCTCGAGCCCGGGCTCGACCGCCTTGGCCTGTGCGACGGTCAGTCCGCGATAGAACCCTGCGATGATGGCCGGGCTCTGCGCGCTCCGGCCTTTCCGGTCGCGCTGCTCCACGATCGCAACCCGCTTCGCGGCCAGCTCGGGCTCGGCCCGGAGGCTCGCGGCGAGTGGCAGATCCGCGAGAACGAGGCAGGCAAGCCGTTCCATCGCTGCGAGCCGGCTTCTGGCTCCCGCTCCGAGGCCAGTGCCAAGGCCGGGGCCGCCGGGGTGCCTCCGTGATCGTTGTCCGTCATCTCATTCCGCCTTCATTCGTCTTCTCTTCGCGTATTTTCGCTCTGTTTTCGCCCTGGCGTCAAGTGGGTTCTCCCGTCATGGTGCGCGGCGGGGGAACGGCGATGAGTCTCGACTGGGAGGCGCGCCTGCGCGGGGAAGGCTGCACGCTGTGCGAGCCGCGGCCGCCGGTGACTTCCGAGTGGGACTTCCTGGCCCGGCTGTCGATCTCTTCTTTGTATCTCGCGAAGAATCAGACCTACCGCGGTCAGTGCGTGCTGGTCTTCGACCCGCGCCACGCGCCGCGCCCCGACGACCTGTCGCGCGAGGAGTGGGCCGCGTTCTCCGACGACCTGCGCGTGACCACGGTGGGACTCATGCGCGCCGTCCGCCCCGACCACGTCAACGTCGCCTCGCTCGGCAACGTGGCCCCGCACCTCCACTGGCACGTCGTCCCGCGCACCCAGGGCGACCCGCGCTGGGGATCGCCCATCTGGACGACCGATACCACCAAGATGAGTGACACACGGCTCTCGCCCCGCGACCGCCAGAACCTGCTGGAGCTCTTGCGCGAGTCCGTCGAGCGGGCGCGCCG
>DATKAO010000058.1 GCA_035498015.1 Myxococcota bacterium | reverse complement strand
GCTGGTCGGCGACTTCAGGGTGAAGCTCATCGTGCCGGTGTCGTGCTGGATCGACCAGAGCACGAACATGTGGCTGGTGGCTTCGGTCAGGTTGAAGATCAGGTCGCCGTACAGGTCCACGTGCTCGCGCGCGCCCGCCGCGCCGTAGCTCTCGAGCGCGGCGCCGCGTTCGCCAGGGACGAGCGACACCGCCGAGCGCAGCAACACGCCGAAGTGTTCGGTCGGGTACCAGGCGGACGGGCGGATCTCCTCGCCGAGGTAGCGGTGGAGCTCGGGCGGCAGCACCCCGAGCGCCGCATCGCGCTGGCGGCGCAGGAACTTCACGGTGCCGAGCAGGGTCGCGCCCTTGGTGTTCCCCATCGCGGCCTCAGGCCCCGCGCTCGAAGGTGCAGCGCCAGATGCAGCTCGCGTCGTTCCACAGCCGGCAGGCGAGCTTCTCGACGACGACGTCGGCGATGCCGTTCATCGAGAACGTCCCGCGGAAGTAGCCCGTCAGCGCCAAGCAGTTCTCGCGCGAGGTGTCGCCGAAGCCGACCAGCTCGAAGCGCATCCGGTTGGGCAGCTCGCGGATCCGCCGCATCTCGCCGGTATCGTGCTGCGTGGCCCACATGGCGAACGTCCGGCTCGGCGAGCCGTGGCCGAGGAGCACCTCCTTGTAGATCTCGCAGTGCGCCTTCGCCGCGAACTCGCCCATCATCTCGAGCGCGCGGTCGGGCGAGCCCGGGTAGAGCCGCGCGCCCGCCTGCAGGAGCTCGGTGTGCTCCGACTCCGGGTACCAGGCCGAGGGCCGCAAGTTGTCGGTCAGGTACTTGTGGAGCTCGGGACGGAGCAGGCTCAGGGCGTCGTCGCGGCGCGAGCGCAACAGCTTCACGACGCTGAGGAAGGCGATCCCCTTCAGCTTGCCGCCCGGCTTCGGGTCCAGATCGATCTCGCGCTGCCGGGTGCCGATCACCGCTCGTCCACCGGGGTCCAGGAAGCGCGCCAGGCGCAGCGGTCGTCGCCCCACAGGCGGCACGAGAGCTTCTGCACCGAGCCGTCGGTGATGCCGTTGATCGCGAGCGTGCCGGAGAGGTACCCACCCAGGATCAGGCAGAACTCGCGCGAGGTGTCCTCGAAGCCGGCGAGCTCGACGCGCATCTTGTTGGGCGCCTCGAGCGTCGAGCGCATCTCGCCGGTGTCGTGCTGCGTGGACCAGAGCGCGAAGGTGCGGCTGTTCGTGTCCGCGCCCATGCCGCGCAGCAGGTCGCCGTAGACCAGCGTCTGCGCGCGCGCGCCGCGCTCGCCCATCATCATGAGCGCGCGGTCCAGCGGGCCGGGCAGGAGCTTCGCGACCGCGCGCACCAGCGCCACCAGGTCGGCTTCCGGGTACCAGGACGAGGTGCCGATCTGCTCGTCCAGGTACTTGTGCAGCTCGAGCTCGAGCACGTCGGCCGCGTCGTCGCGGCGCGCGCGCAAGAACTTCACTGCGTCGAGCAGGGCGATGCCCTTGGCCCGTCCCATGCTCCTGATATCGGCGCGAAAGTGTGACGGATGGACCGAGGGCTAGGCGTCCTTGCGTTCGCCGAGATGCCGGCGCAAGAGCGCGTAGAAGCGGCTGCGATCGATCGGCTTGGTTGCGAAGTCGTCGCAGCCCGCCGAGAGGCAGCGGCCGCGCTCGGCGTCCATCGCGTGGGCGGTGAGCGCGACGATCGAGCCGTCGAAGCCCTGCCGGCGCAGGATACGCGTGGCGGTGTAGCCGTCCATCACCGGCATCTGCATGTCCATGAGCACGAGCTGGAAGGGGGTTCCCGAGAGCCTCGCCTCGTGGATCCGTTCGACCGCCTGCTGGCCGTTCTCGACGATCACCGGCTCGAGGCCGGCCTTCGCGAGCAGCAGCGCGATCAGCCGCTGGTTGTCCTGCCCGTCCTCGACGAGCAGCACGCGCCCGGAGAGCGGCGCCAGCCCCTCCGGCGACTCGGGCTCGGCCTCGGGGCTCGCGGGCAGCGCGGGCACCCGCGCCACGCCCTGCAGGTTGCCGGCGGGCAGCTCGACCCGGAAGGTGGTGCCGTGGCCGGGCTCGCTGTCGACCGCGATCGCGCCGTCCAGCAGGTCGGTGAGGCGCTTCGAGATGGTGAGCCCTAGGCCCGTGCCGCCGTAGCGGCGCGTGGTCGAGCTGTCGGCCTGGCCGAAGGGGCGGAAGAGCTTGCTGCGCTCGGCGTCAGTGATGCCGATGCCCGTGTCGATCACCTCGAAGCAGAGCCGCGCCGGCGCGGGCTCGTCGCGCAGCTGCACGCGCAGCCGCACCTCGCCGATCTCGGTGAACTTGATCGCGTTGCCCACTAGGTTGATCAGGATCTGGCGCACGCGTGTCGGGTCGCCCTCGACCTGCGTAGGCACCGCACCGCCGAACTCGACGTTGAAGCCGACGCCCTTCGCCTCGGCGCGGACGCGCATCAGCCGCTCGACGTCGCGCACCACCGCGACGGGCGAGAAGGTGACGTGCTCGACCTCGAGCCGGCCCGACTCGATCTTCGACAGGTCGAGGATGTCGTTGAGCAGCGCGAGCAGGTAGTCGCCGTTGCGTTGGATGGTGCGCAGCGCGTCGACGGTGCCGGCCGGCGCCGCAGCGCGGCGCGCCTCCTCGAGGAGCACCTCGGTGAAGCCGAGGATCGCCGTCATCGGCGTGCGGATCTCGTGCGAGACGTTGGCGAGGAACTCGGTCTTGATGCGCGTGGTCTGTTCGGCGTGCAGCATCGCCTCTCGCAGCGCGGAGTTCGCCTCCTCGAGCGACTCGGTGCGGTTGCGCTCTGCGCGCAGCGCCCGCCGCTCGGAGAGATCGCGCGCGACGACCAGCCAGGCCGGCTTGCCCGCGTACTCGCCCGCGTGCAGCGCGATCTCGACTGGCAGCTCCGGCGTCTCGTGGAGCTGCATGCGCACCTCGATGCGCTTGGCCGCGGGGCCGCCCTGGGCACGGCGCTCGGCGACGTGGGCTGCGAAGCTGCGCCGAGACGCGGCCGAGATCAGGCCTTCGAACGCCAGGCCG
>DATKAO010000057.1 GCA_035498015.1 Myxococcota bacterium | reverse complement strand
GCTGGGTCGCCGAACACAAGTCGCGGCTGCCGATCGTGGCGTTCATGGCCGGCCGCTTCATGGACGCCATGCCGGGCATGCGCTTCGGCCACGCCGGCACGATCGTCGAGGGCAAGGCCGACACCACCGCGGAGAAGATCGAGAGACTGCGCGCGGCCGGCATCGCCGTGGCCGAGAAGATCGAGGACATTCCGAAGCTCGTGCGCGAGCAGCTCGCGCGCCGGGGGAAGTGAGTCGTCATGGCGCTGTTCATCGCGGTCGACGTCGATCCGGCGCTGGCAGCCGACGCGGCCGCGGCCAGGAAGCTGGCCGAAGTCTGCCCGGTCGACATCTTCAAGGCGGGCGCGAGGGGGCTCGAGATCGTCGAGAAGAACCTCGACGAGTGCACGCTGTGCGAGCTGTGTCTCGCGGTCGGCAAGCCCGGTCAGGTGAAGGTGAAGAAGCTCTACGACGGCGGGGCGCTGCTCGAGCGGCACGCTTGAGCGAGCCTCGTGTTCAGCGGCGCCCGTGGATGGCGCCCGAGCCCGGGAAGCTCCTGGGCAAGGGTCACCCCGCCGGTGACTTCCTCGAGGCCTGGAACTGGAAGCTGCTCGAGCGCGGCAAGGGCGTGCTCAGAGTCGAGGCTCACCTGCCCGATCGCGTGCGCAACCCGCGCGGCCAGCTCTTCGGCGGCTTCACGCCGACCTACGTCGACCTGATCTCGCTGTTCGCGTCGCGCACGGGCGAGGCCGCCGCCGCAGACGGCGAGGCCAACCGCCCCTGGCTCGCCACCACCAACATGCGCGTCGACTACTTCGACCCGGTGATGGGCCCGACCTTCCACCTGGAGGCGCGCATCGTGCGCGAGCGCGGCCGTACCGTGATGATCGAGACACGCTTCCTCGACCCTGCCGACGGCAAGCTACTCGTGTTCGCCCTGACCACGCTCCGGCGAGTGACTCGCTCGAACAAGCTCGGCGACGAGTAGTAGGGGCCGAGCGAAGGCCGCCCTGAGCGAGGCCGCAAGTGCCGGAGCATGGGTAGGGTGCCCATGCGATCACAGGTCGGGCACGCGCAGTGAGCCGAAGGCGAACGAACGTCAGTGAGGCCTGACAAGCTCGGCGACGAATAGCGGCTGCTTCACCGCCATGTCCCAGAACTCGACGCGCAGCTTCTGGGGCGAGGCCGCGATCGCCACGAAGCCGTAGCCCGAGCGGAAATCGTCGCCGCGGCCGGCGGCGAACAAGAGCCGCGGCTCGGACTCGAGGAAGATCCGCTTCACGCGCGACTTGTCGGAGCCCGCGCCCGAGACGATCTGCCAGCGCGCGCCCCGCTCGAGCTCCATGAGCTGCAGGCTCTCGTCCTGGCCCGAGAGCACGGCGTCGACGGGTGAGTCGGCGAGCGCCTGGTACACGTCGCGCCGCAGCCCGCGCACCGGCCATTCGTACAGGTTCTCGGCGCGGCGTCCCACGAGCCACTCGATCGGGCGCACGATCGGCCACAGCAGCGTCCCCGTGACCGGGTACAGGTCCTTGTGGACTGCGGTCGCGAGGTCCGCGCCGTTGCGCGCGCCGTAGCTCTCGAGCGGCTGCTGCATGGCGAGCAGCAGCCAGGCATCGGGGCGCTCTTGCCGGAGTGTTGCGAGTTCCGCGTGGAGCGCGGCGAGCGCGCGGGCGCGGAACGCGTCGTCGGCGAGCATGGCGGCCGAGTCGGCGAGCACGAGCACGAGCGCACCCGCGTCGAGGCGAGTCAGGGGGTGCGCGTCGTCGAGCTCGCAGCCGCGCGCGACCCAGCGCCAGCCCGGCCCGGCCGCGGGCACGCGCGCGCACGCCGCCTGCGTGGCGTCGGGATCGCCGGCGTGGTCCACGCTGCCGGCCAGCGCCACCAGGGGGTGACCGGCGAAGCTGCGCGTGTACGGACCCAAGATGGCGGCGAGCTGCGCGTCGGCGGACCCGTGCTGCGCGCAGCCCGCGTCGGACACCTGCCGGTGCGAGTCACTCGTGCAGAAGCCGAGCAGGCCCGCGCGCTCGAACACGTCGCCCAAGAGCACGATCGGCGCGCCGGCCGCGCCCTCGAGCCGGTGCGCCATGGCCGCGTGCAGGCGCTGGTCGCGCCCGTGCGGCTCGCCGATGCCGCCCAGCGCCAGCAGCGCCAGCGGCAGTGACTCCTGGGATGGCGGCGCGACGGACGCGTCGCGCCAGGCCGCGTCGAGCGGCGGCGTCAGCGTGGCGCAGCCCGAGGTCAGCGCTGCGGCGAGCCAGACGCCAAGGGCGCGCGTCAGGGCAGGAGTTCCCGTGCGACGCGCAGGAAGCTCGGGCCGTCGAAGCCGAAGTGCGCCGCCAGGTCCTTGAACGGGGCCGACGCGCCGAAGCCGGTCATGGCGATGACGCGGTCACCGGGCCGCGTCAGCGCTGCGACACCCTGCGCCACGCCCGCCTCGCACACCAGCCTCTTGCCGCCGCGCGGCAGCACCGAGTCGCGGTAGCTCGCGTCCTGGGCCTCGAACAGCTCGATGCACGGCACGGACACGACGCGCACGCGCCGCCCTTCGGCCGCCAGCACGCGCGCCGCCTCGAGCGCCGGGTGCAGCTCGGCGCCGGTGGCCACGAACGAAAGCTCGGGCACGACGCCCGCGGGCTCGGGCAGCACGACCCAGCCGCCGCGGGCCGCGCGCTCCTCGACGCGGTCCACGTCGAGCACGGGCAGTGACTGGCGCGAGAGCACGAGCGCGGTCGGCCCGTCGTCGCGGCGCAGCGCCGCGTTCCACGCGGCGACCGTCTCGCGCGCGTCGGCCGGCCGCCACACGTGCAGGTGCGGGATCGCGCGCAGCGCGGCGAGCTGCTCGACGGGCTGGTGGGTCGGCCCGTCCTCGCCGACGAAGATCGAGTCGTGCGTGAACACGTACACGACGGGCTGCGACATCAGCGCCGCCAGGCGAACGCTCGGCCGCATGTAGTCACTGAACACCAGGAACGTCGCCACGTAGGGCCGGACGCCGCCGTGCAGCACCAGGCCGTTGGCGACCGCGGCCATGCCGTGCTCGCGCACGCCGAAGTGCAGGTTGCGCCCGTCGAACTTGCCGCGCGCCACCGACGCTGCGCCGCTGATCGTGGTGTTGTTCGAGCCCGCGAGGTCCGCCGAGCCGCCGATCAAGGACGGCAGCTTCTCGGCCAGCGTGTTCAGCACGCGGCCCGACGCCTGGCGCGTGGCCATCGGCTTCTCGCCCGCGAGCCGCGGCAGAAGTGAGTCGAGCTCGGCCGGCAGCGCGCGCTCGACCATCTGGCGCCAGAGCTGGGCGAGCCCCGGGTCGGCCAGCGCCTGCACGCGCCGCTTCTCCCATTCGCTGCGCAGCCGCGCGCCGCGCACCGCGTTGGCGCGGAACGTCTCGCGCGCGGCGTCGGGCACCTCGAAGGGCGGCAGGGTCCAGCCGAGCTTCCGGCGCGTCTGCTCGGTGTAGTCGGCGTCCTTGAACGCGCCGTGCGCCTCGGCCGTGTCTGCCGCGGGCGAGCCGAAGCCGATGTGCGTGCGGCAGGCGATCAGGTGCGGCCGGTCCTCGCTGGCGAGCGCGTGGCCGATCGCGGAGCGCAGCGCATCGACCGAGTGACCGTCGACGCGCTGCACGTCCCAGCCGTACGCCTCGAAGCGGCGAGTCACGTCCTCCGAGAACGCGAGCGAGGTCGGGCCGTCGATCGTGACGTGGTTGTCGTCGTAGAAGACGATCAGCCGCCCCAGGCCCAGGTGACCCGCGAGCGAGCACGCCTCGCTGGCCACGCCTTCCATCATGTCACCGTCGCTCGCGAGCACCCACGTGCGGTGGTCGACCAGCTCGCTGCCGAAGCGCGCCGCGAGCAGCCGCTCGGCCAGCGCCATCCCGACCGAGTTGCCCAGGCCTTGGCCCAGCGGCCCGGTCGTGGTCTCGACGCCGGGAGTGAGTCCGTGCTCGGGGTGGCCTGGTGTCTTGGAGTGCAGCTGGCGGAAGCGCCGGATCTCGTCCATCGGCAGGTCGTAGCCCGAGAGGTGCAAGAGCGAGTACAAGAGCATCGAGCCGTGCCCGGCCGAGAGCACGAAGCGGTCGCGGTCGAACCAGTCGGGGACCGCGGGGTCGTGCTTCAGGAACTCCGAGTAGAGCAAGACGCCCAGGTCCGCGCAGCCGAGCGGCAGCCCGACGTGCCCGATGCCCGCCGCGCGCACGGCGTCGACCGTGAGCACGCGAACCGTCGTCGCCGCGACCGCGAGGTTCGAGCTCAAACCATCTCCCGCGCGCAGAAAGCGCGCGATCGTCCAATCGCGCTGCGCCCCTCCGCGTGGTTTAGCGTGAAATCCGCACGTCCGGCAAGCGACAGGGACTCAATTCTGCGACGCCACCGACCGATCGATGGGGGCAGTGAAGAGAAATACGCCCGACGTCCTCGCGGAGCCGCCGCGCGGCGCCGGCGCGACGGGGACGACTGCCGAGACGATGTTGGACACGAGCTTCGACTCGCGCAGTGGTTTCGACGACGTTCGCCACGCGCTGTCCGGACAGCTGGACCGCGAGGTGGACTCGTTCCTCTTGTCGCGCGCGTCGCTCGACCGCCTGTTGAACGCCTTGCTCGTGCGCGCGCCCCAGCGCCGGACCTCGCTCGGCCTGGTCGGGATCGAGGTCGACGAGTGGAAGTGCCAGAGCGACCGGCTCGAAGCCGGCTCGGCGCGCGCCGCCTTCGCGCAGCTCGCGCGCGAGCTGCGCCAGCGCGTGCGCTCCAGCGACGAGCTGGGGCGGCTCGGCGAGTCCTCGATGGCCGTCGTGTTGCTCGGCTGCGAGGCCCACGTGCTGGGCGGGGTGGCCGAGCGTCTGCGCCTGGCGCTGGACGGCAAGGTCCTGGGCACGGCGGCCGACGCGCTGCGCGTGAGTCTGTCCGTGGCGACGTTGCCCGCACATCCGCGCGCGGGCGGACCGAGCGCCGCGGCCCTGCTCACCGAGCTCGGCGGCGCGCTGGAGCGACGCTGCTAGTCTAGGCGCCGTGCAGGCCGGGGAGTGGCTCGGGTTTCTCGCCGAGGTCGCGGATCGCGCCGACGAGATCGCGCGCCGGCTGTTCCGCTCGGCCGACCTCCACGTCGAGGAGAAGCCCGACCGGTCACTCGTGACCGCGGCCGACCGCGAGATCGAGACCGTGGCGCGCAAGCTGCTCGCCGAGCGCCACCCGGAGCTCGGCATCCTCGGTGAGGAGCTGGGCGAGGCGGCGGGCCGTTCCGAGACGCGGCTCGTGATCGACCCGATCGACGCGACCTTCAACTTCGTGCGCGGCATCCCGGTGTTCGCGACGCTGCTCGCGGTGGAGCAGGCGGGCGAGGTGATCGCGGGCCTGGTCAGCGCGCCGGCGCTCCACAC
>DATKAO010000056.1 GCA_035498015.1 Myxococcota bacterium | reverse complement strand
GAGCGTCCCGCCGCTTCCACCGTGCACGTCCATCCAGTGGTGCGGGATCTCCTGCTCGGCGAGCCATGCCGGGCCTGCCTCCTGCTTCAGCATCGCGATCGTCGAGGCGCTCCCGGCGACGATGCAGAAATCCGCGACGGCGCTCACGGACGCGAGGTGACGCACGGGCCAGCCCGTGCGCGGATCGAGGATGTGGCCGTAGCGCACGCCGTCGATCACGACGCAACGCTCGTAGTCGCCGCTGCTCGCGAGGGCGCCGTCGTGCAGCACGAACGTGCCCGCGAGCCGGTCGCGCTCGCGCGGGTGGCGGACCCCGATCCGCCACGGCTCGCCGTCCGGACGCGGGCCGACGATCGCGAGATCGCCGCCGAGATTCACGAGGCCGCCGTGCACGCCCTCCGCGCGACACAGCGCGACGACGCGATCCGCCGCGTATTCCTTCACGACGCCGCCGAAGTCGATCTGCATCCCGGCGAGCGGGAACGCGAGCCGGGGTGCACGCCATGCGACCCGGTGCCAGCCGACCTTCGCACGCAGCGCCTCCAGCTCGGCGGCGTCCGGCAGCGCGCCACCCTCGCAGCGCCAGGCCGCGCGCAGCACCCCGGCCGTGACGTCGAAGAGCCCGCCGCTCTCGCGGTGACAGGCGTCGGCGTAGTCGAGCAGGCGCGCGGTCTCGGCATCGACGTCGATGCAGCCGCCGCTCGCCGCCGCGCGGTTGATCTCCGCCAGGAAGCTGTCCTCGCGGTACGTCGTGTACTTCGCGTCCAGCCGCGCGACCTCCGCGACCGCGAGCGCTGCTGCGCGGCGCGCCTCTGCCTCGTCGGCCGCGAAGAGCTGGAGCTCGCACGGGCAGCCCATCGACGCGAAGGCGGCGCGAATGCCCTTCAGAAGGCGAGGCTCCAGGCGATCTGGAGACCGCCCACCCGCTCGAGCTGGTAGCCCTCGACGTCGTCGCGCAGCGGCTGGAGCCATTCGAGCGCGAGCCGCTGCCCGGAGAGCGGGCCCCACCCGGTCGCGGCGAGGCCGAGCCCGAGATCGACGTACTGCCCTCCGTAGTTCGAGGGAAAGTCCATCGGACCGGACTCGGAGTGCCGGCGGTCGTAGTCGTGGCGGATGGAGCCCTGCCAGGTGTAGAGACCGCGCGCCGTAGCCGTCAGCCAGCGCGTCAGGGCGAACCCCGCCCAGCCGGTCGCCTGGAAGACGTCGCCGAGCGCGTAGCCCGAGTCGTTCTCGTCCTCGAGCCGCACGATGCCGGAGAGCTGGCTCCCGAACGAGAGCCTCTTCCACGCGCCCGTGTAGGTGAGGCTCGGCATGAAGTCCCAGGTGCCGCTGCCGAGCTGCATGCCGTAGTGCGTGTACCCGTTGTCCTGCTGGTGGCTGCGAGGGTCCTTCTCCGTGACCGATCCGGTCGGCGCGCTCAGGCCGAGTCCCGCGTGCAGCTCGTGCCCCGACGCCGCGTAGAGTCGGAGCAGCGCGTAGAGTGCGGTGTCGCCGACGCCGCCCGTCTCGTGGTCGTGGTGGCCGTGCTCGTCGGGTACGGCGCCTTCGAGCGGATCGAGGTCCATCTCCATCGCGACGAAGGACGGCATCAGCATCAGGTTCAGCCAGGACGTCGGCGCGTAGCCGACGTCGACCATGATCATCTGCATGGTCATGCTCTTCGGAGCGGTGCTGCACGGGATGTCGTGGCAGCCCTCTGCGATGATCTCCGCGTCGCCGGCCGTGCGCGTGCCCCGCAGCACGTTGCCGTCCTGGAGCGTGTAGCCGTAACGGAGTCCGAACATCCAGTCGCCGGCATCTCCGAGCATGTGCGCGAGCATCACGCCCGCGGGCGCCTCTCCCGAGTGGCCGTGCGCCGCGTGGAAGGCGCCTTCGGACACGCCCTCGGCGGCCGCGATCGAGCGCAGCGCGGAGGTGTCGAAGCGGAGACCCGCCGACAGCAGGTACGAGTCGAAGTCGCTGTAGCCGCCTTCGCCGCCGCCGCCGATCCGCCAGTCGCCGCGATGCACCGTGTACTCGAAGCTGCCGTCGAGCAGCACGCCCGGGAGCAGCCGCAGGCTGAGCGTCGCGCCGCCCGAGAGCGCGCCGAAGGCCGAGAGTCGCTCGTCGCTCGAGAAGTGGGACGGCAGCAGCGACGGATCGAACGGGGTGATCGAGATGATGTCGCCGGTGTCGGGGTCCGTGACGATGGTCCGGTACGCCTGCTGCGAGATCAGGTACGGCTGGTAGAAGTCCGCCTGCCCCTGCGAGTAGAAGCGCAGGCGCGGCGTCAGGGTGAGGCCGAAGCCGAGCGGCTGTCCCCAGCTCGCCTCGAACGTGTGCGCGTCGATGCCCCAGTCGTCGGCGTAGAACCCGTAGGAGAGGTGCAGGGCCGCATCGACCCGGGCGACGTACTGGACCAGTCGCAGGTCGGCGCTCCACTCGTTGCGCGAGTTCGGTCGCTGCTCGAGCAGCGCGTGCACCTGCGCGTAGTAGCCGCCGGGCGGCGCCTGCACCTGGTGCGCGGGGTCGATGAACGCGACCTCCTCCACCTTGTAGGGGTTCTCGAGGTAGCCGGACGCGCGCGCGTAACCGAAGCCCAGCTTCACCACGGTGTTGGGGCCGAGGATCTGCGAGAGCCCGAGCCGCAGCCCCACCTCGTCGCTGTCGCCCGAGAGGACGCGCTTGCCGGTGGACGGGAAGATCTCGACCTCGTGCCGGTACGCGCTGGTGTCGATGTAGGGCACGGCATCGTGGCTGAGCTCGGCTCGCGTCTCGTTGTGCGTGTAGCTGAGGCTGCCCTCCAGGCGCAGCATGCCCTCGTCGAACTCCATGGCGCCGCCGAGCGTGCCCCAGGCCGAGTCGTAGTCGCTCTCGAACGATCCGCCGCCGCCGATCGACAGCTCGGCCCGGTCGAACGTGTAGTGGAGCGTGGCATCCACCTGCTGGCGGGTCTCCGGCGAGGCGTAGGAGAGCGTGTGCACGAGCGAGCGGTTGGCAGCGGCCGGGTCACCGTGCTCGTCGAGCTCGAGCGGCTGGAACTTCGAGTTCAGGAAGAGATCACCCTCGATGATGGGCGTCGCGCCGGACGTGCCGTCGGGCGACGTGGGCCGATTGCCGCCGAATACGAGCGGCGCCGTCGCGATCGGCGTGGCGCCGGACCACGTGTCCTGCTCGTACTCGACGTCGAGCGACCACCGGTCGAAGAGCGAGAAGCGGCCGCGCGCCAGCAGATTGTCGACGCGGATGGGGTCGTAGGCGCTGTCGACGCCCGAGAGATCGCGATCCCCCTCGGTGTAGCGTCCGTACTGGAACGAGAACTCGTCGCTTCCGTCCGAGCGCGCGCGGCCGGGGATCATCCCCGGCAGAGTCAGCGCTGCGGCGGTCAGCGCGCGCAGGGAAGGGCTGAGCGGGGAAGCGATCCAGCTCCTAGTCGCAGCCACAGCCCCCGCCCGCGCCGATCTCTCCGCCGGCGGCCGCCTCGCGGCTCGCGTGCACGTGGTCGCGGAGCGCGCGCTCCGGCGGATCGGGATCGAGCGCCATCTGGGGCTTCGCGAGGCGACCGCGATCCCAGGGCGCCACCGGAGCGCAGCTCGCGACGGCCAGGCCGAGCGCGCACAGGCTCGCGACGCGCCGCCGCCTAACGCGCGCCCGCACGCGTCCGCTCGTCGTCACCCGCCGGCTCCGCCGGCGCTTCGCCCTCGTCCAGCAGCGACTCCACCTGCGCGCGAAGCGCCTCGGCGTCGCCGGGGTGGAAGCCCCGGTGCACGGAGCGGATCGTGCCCCCGCGATCGACCAGGACGGCGGACGGGAGCGACGCGACGCCAAACGCGCGCGGGCACTCCCGGGAGCGATCCGCCGCCAGCTCGAAGCGCACCGCATAGTGCGCGAGGAACGCTCGCGCCTCCTCCGGCTTCTCGTCGAGGTTCACGGCCACGATCTCGAGCCCGCGCTCGCGGTAGTCGCGATCGAGGGCCATCAGAAAAGGGAAGGACTCCACGCAGGCGGAGCACCAGGACGCCCAGAAGTCGACCCACAGCACTTTGCCGCGCGCGGGAGCGAGCGCGACCTCCTCACCGCTGTCGAGCGCGGTCAGCGCGCAATCCGGTGCCAGGCGCCCGACCGGC
>DATKAO010000055.1 GCA_035498015.1 Myxococcota bacterium | reverse complement strand
TGCTGCGGCACCTGTCGGGGCTCCGGCGCCTGCGCAGCCTCCGGTGCAGCGGGCGTCTCGGGCGGAGTCTGTCCGCCCGCGGCCGCGAGTCGCGCCGCCTCTTCGGGAGTCAGCTTGCGCATCGAGCCGGACGAGATCCAGATCAAGTCACCGGGATAGATCAGGTGCGGATTCACGAGCTTCGGCTCGTTCTCCTTCCACACCGACGGCCAGATCCACGGCGTACCGAGATACTTCTCGGAGATTGCCCAGAGAGTGTCTCCCTTCTGGACCTTGTAGATCTGTCCCTTCCGGCCGTCCGGAGTCACACCCTCTCCCTGCTCCTGCGCAGACGAGAGCGCAGGCAGGACGAGCAGTCCGACGGCGAGAATGACGGGGCGCAGCGAGGACATGGGTTCCCCCTTCTGCGCCGCGCATCGGCAACGGCCGAGCGCCGCTTTACAGGGGAAGACACGTCCCTCGAGGACGCTCAGCCCGTCTGCAGCTCTTTCAGGAACTTCTCGGCGTCGGCGCGCTCGCTGAAGTTCGAGACCTCGTCGAGCGCGCGCTTCAGCTCTGAGACAGCGCGGTCTCTCTCGCCATTGCGGTCATAGGCCTTGGCCAGGTGGTAGCGCACGGTGCCGCGCAGCGGGTGACCTTCCGGGTACTTGTCGATCGCCTCGCGGAAGAGCGCGATCGCCGCGGCGGGAATGCCCTTCTTGTACATGATCCAGCCCAGCGTGTCGGCGACGCTCGGGTTGTTGGGCAGCGCGTTCTTCGCGTCCTGCGCCAGCTGGAGCGCGCGGTCGAGCTCGGTCGGGCTCGGGTTCTCGCTGTTGGCGAGGAGCCACGCGAGATTGTTCTTGGCCGCGGGCTGGTCCTGGTCGACGCGCAGGACGTCCTCGTAGTAGTCCTTCGCCTGCTGGGTCCGGCCCGCCGACTCACACAGCTGCGCGAGCTCGAGCGAGATGGCCGGGTTGTCCTTCTGCAGCGCGTGGGCCTGGTCGAAGGTCTGGATCGCCTGGTCGAGCCGCTTCTCGCCGCCTTCCTTCTTCCAGGCTTCGCGGTACAGCTTGCCCAGCGTCATCATGGTCTCGACGCGCTTGGGGTCCTTCTCGATCGCCTTCTTCAGGTCGGCTTCGGCCAGCTCGAAGGTGTCGGGCTTCTGCTCCGAGCTGCCCAGACGGATCTTGGCGCGCATCTCGTAGAGCGCCGGGTTGTCGGGCTGCTTCTCGATCCAGCCGTCGACCTTCTTCATGGCCTCTTCGGGCTGGCGATCGTCGATGTCGGCCTGGGCCAGCTCGGCCATCGCCGCGGAGTTGTTCGGGTCCTGCTCGAGGATCTTCTCGAGGATCGGCGCCGCGACCTTCCGCTCGCCGGTGCGCCGGTAGAGCTGCGCGACCTTCAGCCGCACGTCGGCGGGCGCGTCGTCCTTGAGCTGGATCTTGTGCAGCGCCTCGCGCGCCTCGAAGTTGCGCTTCAGCCGCACGAGTGACTCGACGTAGATCAGCGCCACGCGCAGGTCACCGGGGTTCTGCTCGAGCGCGGCCTTGGCCTCGCGCGCGGCACTCTCGTTCTCGTTCGTGTCGAGATAAAGCGCAGCCAGCTGGCTGCGCGCAGGCAGGCTCTGGGCGTCGAGCTGCAGCGCCTGCTGGAACTCGCTGCGCGCGAGCTCGTTCTGATGCTGCGCGAGATAGGCGGTGCCGAGCAGCACGTGCGCCGAGGCGTTGGGCTGCTCGTCGATCACGCGCCGCAGGCTGGTCGCCGCCTCGGCGTATTTCTTGTCGAGCAGATAGAACTTCCCCTGCGTGAACAGGCCGAGCACGCTCTTGGGGTTCTTGGCCAGCACGTCGTTCACGATCTTCCAGGACTCGGTCGTCGGCGTGGCCAGCTCGCCCTTCTGGTCGACCATCAGCTCGGCCTTCCGCAGCTTCGCGGCCTCGTTCGACGGGTCGAGCGCGATCGCGCGGTCGACGTCGGCGAGCGCCTTGTCCATCGCGCCCGTGCGGCGGTGGTAGTCGGCGAGCACGAGCAGCGGGTCGACCTCTTTGGGCTTGGCCTTCACGCCCTCTTCGAGCATCTCCTCGGCCTTGTCCGCCTTGCCGGCCGAATAGTAGAAGCGCGCGAGCGTGAGCAGCACGTTCGAGTCGGTGGGCGAGTCGTCGCGCGCCTGCAGCAGCACCTTCTCGGCCTCGTCGTTCTTGCCCTGGTTCACGTAGAAGTTGGTGAGGAACAGGCGGACGGCGGTGCGCTCTTCGGGTGTCTCCGCGACCTGGACCGCGGTCTGCAGCTCCTTCAGCGCTTCGTCGTTCTTGCCCGTGATGGCAAGGAAGCGCGCGAGGCTGGCGTGATTCGCAGCCGAGCCCTTGGCCTCGACCAGCTTGCGCAGCGCGTCCTCGGCGCCCGCGACGTCGCCCTTGCGGCCGAGCGCCTGGGCCTTCAACGCGAGCGCGGCTTCGTGCTGCGGGTTGATCGCGAGCGCGGCGTCGACGTCTTCGAGCAGGCCGTCCACGTCGCCCTTCACCGACTTCAGCCCGCCGCGCAGGAGCAGCGCGTCGATGTTCTTCGGGTCCTTCTCGAGCAGCTGAGTCGTGTTCTCGAGCGAGGCGTCGTAGTCGCGCGCGACGAACAGGATCTGCGCGAGCTTGAGCTTCCAGCTCTCGTTCTCGGGCTGGAGCCGCGAGGCCTCCTTGTACTGCCAGAGCGACTCGCCGTACTCCTGGAGGTTCCAGAGTGTCTCGGCCATCTGGTAGTGCGCCTCGCCGTCGTTCGGGGCGAGCTTCAGGAGGTTGAGCAGCGCGATCTTGGCCTCGCTCCACTCCTTCTTGTCGTAGTACTCCTTGGCCGTCTGGCGCTGCTGCAGGATGCGCGCTTCGCGGGACTTGCAGCCGCCGGCAAAAGCCAAGAGGAGGACGATGGAGCAGACCAGGGCGGCGCGCATGCTGGGAGACCCTCCCTCGGGTGAGACGGGGCGGAGAACCGGTGCGTTTTCGCCCGGTAGTCTAACCCGGGTTGGGCTATTCGGAATTCGCGTCGGCCGCCGGGACCAGGTAGCGCTTGCCTTCCTGCTCCAGCCAGCCCTCGTCCTTCAGCTCCTTCACCACGCGGGTGATGGTCTCGCGGCTGGTGCCCACGAGGTCGGCAAGTTGCTGGTGCGTGATGGGTGACGTCGCCATGCGGTCCTGGCGTTCGGGCACCGGCTCCTTGGCCAGGCGGGCGAGCAGGCGCCGGGTGCGGCCCTCGACGCGCTCGAACAGGAGCCCCTTGATCTGCTCGTCGGTCTCGCGCAGGCGGCGCGCGAGCACACGGATCAGCTCGAGAGTCACTTCGTGGTTCTGCTTGAGCAGGCCCAGGAAGTCCTGGCGCGACAGCGCCAGCAGCACGCAGGGCGTCGTGGTCTTCACGGAGGCCGAGCGCGGCGCGCGGTCGAGCAGCGCCATCTCGCCGTGGAAGTCACCCGGGCCGAGGATCTCGAGGATCTTCTCGCGCCCGTCCTCGGACATCTTGGTGACCTTCACCTGCCCTTCCTGGATGATGTACATGTAGTCGCCGATCGAGCCGTCCTCGTAGATGACGGCATCGCGCGGGAACTTGCGGTCGATCAGCAGGCCCGCGATGTCGGCGAGATCCTTCTCACCGAGATCCCGGAACAACGGAATCGCGCGCAGAGCTTCGTTGCGGTCTTTCATCCCTGATCCCCCGGGTGTTGCGTCGGCGAGGTCTCGGGCGCTCACAGGAGATCCTCACGGCCGCGGCGAGCCAGCTCGTCCACGATCTTTCGCACGTCTTGCGCCCGATGGTTAGCACAGACCAGAAGTGCATCGGTGGTCTGGATCACAAGCAGATCCTTCACGCCGAGGAGCGCGACAGTCTTATCGGTCGAGGTCCACACGACATTGTGTTGCGCATCGAGCAGGACCGGTGGCGTGCCCGCATGCACCCGATTCTCGCCGAGCGCGGGCAGGTGCGCACCCAGCGCGTCCCAGCTGCCGAGGTCACTCCAGGCGAAACGCCCGCGCAAGGCGAACACGCGCCGGCTGCGCTCCAGGACCGCGTAGTCGAACGAGAGCGGGCGGACCGCGCGATAGGCGCGCGCGAGCGCGGCGCGCGGCGGGCGGCCGCCCTTGGCGATGCGCTCCAGCGTCGGGCCCAGGGCGTCCCAGACCTCGGGCGCGAGCGCGCGCGTCTCGGCCAGGATCCGCTCGGGCCGCGCCAGAACCATGCCCGCGTTCCACAGGTAGCCGCCGTCGGCGACGAAGCGCCGCGCGCGCGCGGCGTCGGGCTTCTCGACGAAGCGCGCCACCGGCACCACGCCGCCGCGCGCGCCCTTGCCCAGGCGCAGGTAGCCGTAGGCGGTGTCGGGCCAGGACGGCTCGATGCCCAGCAGCACGAGTTTCTCGCCGTCGGCGGCCGCCCGCGCGCACGTGCGCACCGCCGCCGCGAAGGCGCGCGCGTCGGGAATGTGGTGATCGGCGGGAAACACTCCGATGACTCCCGAAGCGCCGCGACCCAGCGCCTCGGCCGCGGCCCAGGCGATCGCGGCCGCAGTGTTGCGCGCGACCGGCTCGAGCAAGAGCCGCGTGCCCGGGTGCCCGCGCAGCGCCGCGCGCGTGGCGCCGGCCAGCGCCTCGGCCGACACGACCAGGGTGCGCGCCGCGGGCGCGAGCAGCCGCAGGCGCTGCAGGGTGTCACCGATCAGTGTACGGCGGCCCACCAGCGGCACGAACGGCTTCGGCACCGCGCGCCGGCTGGCAGGCCAGAAGCGCGTGCCCGCGCCGCCCGCCAGCACGACGGGCAGCACCTGCGCCCGCGCCGCTATCGGCCGACCCCGGTGTAACGGAAGCCCAGGCGCCGCATCTCGGCGGGCTCGCAGATGTTGCGCATGTCCACGACCACGGGCTGGCGCAGGCGCTCCTTCAAGAGCCCCAGATCGAGCTTGCGGAACTGGTTCCACTCGGTGAGGAACAACAGCGCGTCGCAGCCCTTCGCGGTGTCGTAGGGGTCCTCGCAGAACACCGCGCCCTCGAGCTCGCGCGCGGCGTTCTCCATGGCCTGCGGGTCGAAGCAGCGCAGGTGCGCCCCGCGCCACAAGAGCTGCTGACTCACCCAGATGGAAGGTGAGTCGCGCACGTCGTCGGTGTTGGGCTTGAACGAGAGACCGAGCACGCCCAGCGTCTTGCCCGCCACCCCGCCGACCATGCGCTCGACCTTGTCGAGCATGCGCTCGCGCTGCGCCTGGTTGGCGGCGACCGTGGCCGAGACGATGCGCTGCTCGACGCCGAACTCGCGGCTGAACTGCACCAGCGACAGCGTGTCCTTCGGGAAGCACGAGCCGCCGTAGCCCGGCCCGGGGTGCAGGAACTTGCGGCCGATGCGCCCGTCGAGGCCCATCGCGCGAGACACGTCGTGCACGTCGGCGCCCACCGCCTCGCACAGCGCGGACACCTCGTTGATGAAGCTGATCTTGGTGGCGAGAAACGCGTTGCTCGCGTACTTGATCAGCTCCGCGGTCGCGACGTTCGTGATCACGAACGGGACCTCGATCAGGTTCAGCGGCTTGTACAGGTCCTTCAGGATCGCGATCGCCTGCGGGTCCTCGGCACCGATCACCACGCGGTCGGGGCGCATGAAGTCCTCGACCGCGCTGCCCTCGCGCAGGAACTCGGGGTTCGACGCGACCGAGCACAGCACGCCCTCGCGGCCCGCGGCGGCGGCCGACTCACTGATGATGCGCCGCACGCGCTCCGCGGTCTTCACCGGCACGGTGCTCTTGGTGACCACGACCTTGTAGCCGTCGAGGTGGCCGCCGATCGTGCGCGCGACCTCGTCCACGTACGACAGATCGGTGCTGCCGTCCGCGCTGGGCGGCGTGGGCACCGCGATGAAGATCACGAGTGAGTGCTGCACCGCGCGCTCGGCGTCGGTCGTGAACTGCAGCAGTCCCGCCTGCATGTTGCGGCGCACGATCTCCTCGAGCCCCGGCTCGAAGATCGGGATCTCGCCCGCCTCGAGGCGCGCGACCTTCTCCGCGTCCTTGTCCACGCAGGTCACGTGGATGCCGAACTCTGCGAAACACGCGCCGGTCACCAGACCGACGTAGCCCGTACCGATCACCGCGATGTTCATCTTCCCCACTCCCTCAGCGCGATGGCGACCGGCCGCATGCCCTCCGAGAGCGCCACGCCGATCACCGCCCCGAGCGCGTCGCGCGCGAAATCCGCGTACGACGCCACGCGTCCCGGGACCCAGAGCTGCAGAATCTCGTCGCCCGCCGCGAACAGAGTCACTGCCAAAAGCACACACAGCGCACGCGGCACGCGCGGGGCAACGATCGCCCATAGGGTAACCATTGCCAGGCCGGCGAACAGCGGGATGTGCAGCAGGTCGAGCTGGTGCACCGACAGCCCCCAGCGCGCGACCGTCCGCCCGGGCAGCGCCGAGAGCGAGAGCACGCCGCCCATGTACAAGAGCGCCACCAGCCCGCGCAGCGGCTCGATCCCGACCCCGGACCTGCCGGCCTTCATCGAGTCACCCAGTGACACACTCGCCTTCGTCGCGCAGCCAGGCCACGGTGCGCGCCACGCCCTCCTCGAGCTCCACGCGCGGCGCGTAGCCCAGCTCGGCGGCGGCCAGCGCCGTGGAGGCCCAGGTGCGCGGCAGGTCGCCCGGCGCGGCCGGCAGGCTCTCGCGCTCGGCGCGCCGGCCGATCACGCGCTCGAGCGTCGCGATGATGTCGTTCACGGTCACGGGCTTGCCGCGGCCCAGGTTGTAGACGTGGAAGCCCGCGGCGCGGTCGAGCGCACGCACGATGCCGTCCACGGTGTCGGCCACGAACGTGAAATCGCGCTCGATCGAGCCGTCGCCGAACACCGGGATCGGCCGGCCCTCGAGCATGAGCGTCGCAAATTTGTGTAGGGCCAGGTCGGGGCGCATGCGCGGGCCGTAGGCGTTGAAGAAGCGCAGACAAGTCACCGCCAGCCCGCTCGCGGCGTGCGCCGCGTGACACAACAGCTCGCCGCCGCGCTTGGTCGCGCCGTAGGGCGACAGCGGCCGGTCGGCCGCGAGGTCCTCGGTGAACTCGCCGCGCGGCCGTTCTCCGTAGACGCTCGACGACGACGCGAACACGAAGCGTTCGACGCCCTGGCGCGCGGCCGCGTTCAGCACCACCGAGGTGCCGAGCAGGTTCACGTCGGCGTAGGTGACCGGGTCCGCCAGGCTGGGCCGCACGCCCGCGCGCGCCGCCAGGTGCACGATCGCGCGCGGCGCGAAGCGCTCGACCGTCTTCGCGACCCCGTCCACGTCGCGCACGTCGAGCTCGAACACGCCCGCGAAGCCAGGCTGCGCGCGGGCGCGCGCGAGATTCAGCTCTTTGCGGGCGCGCGGATAGAAGTCGTGGAAGGAGTCGAGGACGGCGACCTCGTCCCCGCGCGCGAGCAGCGCATCGACCAGCACCGAGCCGATCGCGCCCGCGCCGCCGGTGACCAGCACGCGCGCGCGGCTAGTGGCCGAACGCGTAGTCCCAGGAGAACCCGACGCCGACGGTGAACTTGTTGTATGGCGGCCCGAAGAGCTGGACATCCCCCGTCCGGTCCGTGAAGCGGAGGGTCACGAAGGTGGCCAAGCGCTTGCGCAGCTGCCAGTCGAGCCGCGCCTCGGCGTAGTAGGCGTCGCTCTGCAGCGTGGAGCGCGCGTTGAACTGGCACTGTCCCGCCTTGTTCGCGCCCGAGCCGAAGAGCGTGAGCCTCCCGCCCGTGGGGCAGGAGAACGACGGCCCCGTGACCGGGTTGAAGGAGTTCGCGATGTACTGCGCCCCGACTGCGACCGGCGAGTCGTTTACCGACTCGTAGTGCTCGTAGAGTCCGGTGAGCGACAGGGTCGCGCGCTGCGACAGGTTGTGGATGTAAGCCAGGCTGACCGTGTCGACGTCGACGTCGGAGCTGAACAGGCTGCTCGTGGTGCGCGTCTCGCGCTGGTAGGCGAACTGCACGCGGCCGCGCGGCAGCGCGCGGCGGACCAGGATCTGGCCGACCACGCCGGGACCGACCGAGTCGAAGTCGGTGGCCAGGAAGTCGTGGAACGGGAACGCGTCGCTCGAGCCGCCCACTGGCGGGCCGACCCGAGTCACCTGGCGCTGCGCGCCCTTGGTGAGACTCTCGAGCCGCCGGACGCCGATCTCGATGTGCGTGGTCCAGAGCTCGCTCCAGGTCCGGTCCCAGCCGATCGAGAAGCTCTGCTGGTTGCTGATGTCGCGGCCCGTGTTCACGCCCACGGTGTGCGGGTCGAACGGGTCCTGCACCGGGACGTCGGCCAGCACCGCGTCGGCGACGTTGGTGGAATTCGCGCTGAGCTCGAAGCTGATCGTGTCGAGATACGAGAGGTCGTGCTGCAGCACCAGCCGCGTGAACCAGCCGTCGCGGTCGCGCAGGTCGGCGCGCCCGATCTCGTGCGCGAGATAGTCGACCGAGAACGGCCCGCCCGAGAGCTGGAGCTTGTCGAGCGGCGTGAGCTGATAGCGGCCGCCGAACTGGCCCTGCGCGAGGTCCGCATTGGGCACCGCGCCTTCGATCAGCTGGCCGGGGCTGATCACGGGCTCGGTCGGCGTGCCCGGCTCGGTCACGAAGCCGACTTCGGAGGGCGCGCGGATCTCGGCGTGCGGGGCGATCCGCATGTAGCTGCCGTCGCCGAACAGCGAGAGCCGGGGCAGGACCGTGCGGTCGAAGCCGCCGCTCATGCCGCGGTCGACGCCGTCGAGATCGCTCTCGTCCCAGTAGGTGTGACTCGACAGCCAGCCGTCGAGGTACCAGCGGCCCAGCGTGCCCGTGCTCTCCAGGTTCAGCGAGGGCCGCACGATCGTGACCGGGCTGCCCTTGGCGGCCGGGTCGCTGTTCGGGATGGAGAAGATGTTCGAGTCGTAGTCCTGCTCGACGATGATCTGCGGGCGGAGCTCGACCGTCTCGCCCGCGCGAGCGGCCGATGCGAGACACGCGAGCGCGGCCAGGGCGAGGGCCGCGCTAGCGCCAGAACGGTCGTTCTTCCGGAACAATGATCTGATCTCCGGGCAGGAGCAGGATGTTCTGCGCGACGTTCTCGCCGTCCACGAACGAGTCGTAGTCGAACAGGAACTCCGCGGGCTGTGACCCGTGACCGCGGATGATCTTCACGCGGCGCTTGCCGGCGAAAGCGCTGAAGCCGCCCGAGATCGCGATCGCGTCGAGCACGCGCATCTCCGGCTGCAAGGGGATCACGCCCTGGCGCGCCACCTCGCCCAGCACGAACACGTTCTTGGACCCGACCTTGAGCACGATCACGGTGACCTGGGGCGCAGTCACGAACTCCTTCAGGCGCTCGGTGATCGCGTCCTTGAGCTGCGTGGTGGTGAGCCCGGCGGCCTGGATGTCGTCGACCAGCGGCACCGAGATCTTGCCGTCGAGCCGCACCTCGACCTGGGCGAGTGACAGCGCTTCTTCCTTCCACACGCTGATCTGCAGCACGTCCATCGCGCCGATCAGGTAGTCGCTCTGCGCGGCGACCGCGCCCTCTTCGAGCTGCTGCGCGGTCGGCTGCTGGCGCATCGTGGTTCCGCAGCCCGCGAGGCCCAGCGCCAGAAGCGCAGACAGAAGGGTCTTCGCGGGAGAAGGTCGGGGGGGCATCGTTCGTCTCCGGGCTAGGGCCTAGGGGAGTCCGAGAGACCCGCGTCTCTCATCTTGTACAGCAAGGCCTTGTAGCTGATCTGCAGGATCGCCGCGGCTTCCTTCCGGTTCCAGCGCGTGCGCTGCAGGACCCGCGCGATGAGTCGCGCCTCGGCCACCTGCGCCGCTTCGCGCGCGACGCGCTTCAAGCTGACTCGTGGGGTCTCCCCAGCGAGATAGCGATCGAGCTCGCCGGTCGAGGCCGGGGCCGGCGCGGGCGCGCGCGGCGCGGAGGCGCTGCGCGCGCGCAGCTCGGCGAGCACGGGCGCGGCGTCGCCCAAGACGACGATGCGCTTGACCAGGTTCTCGAGCTCGCGGATGTTGCCCGGCCAGTCGTAGACCAGGAACGCGGCGCGCACCTCGTCCGGCAGCGGCTTGGCCTCCTTGCCGTACTCGCGCGCGTAGCGCTCGAGGAAGTGATCGGTGAGCGGCGGAACCTCGTCGCGGCGCTCGCGCAAGGGCGGCAGCTGGATGGTGACCACGTTCAGCCGGTAGAAGAGGTCTTCGCGGAAGCTGCCCTCGCGCACCGCCGCCTCGAGGTGGCGGTTGGTCGCCGCGATCACGCGCGCGTCGACCGCCACGTCGCCGTGACCGCCGAGCCGCGAGAACTGACCGTCCTGCAGCACTTGCAACAGCTTCGCCTGCAGGCTCGGGTGCATCTCGGAGATCTCGTCGAGGAAGATCGTCCCGCCGTTGGCGATCTCGAACTTGCCGAGCTTGCGCTTGTGCGCGCCGGTGAAGGCGCCCTTCTCGTAGCCGAACAGCTCGCTCTCGAGCAGCTCGTGCGGCAGCGCCGCGCAGTTCACCTTCACGAACGGCCGGCGCGCGCGGTTGGAGCGGGTCCAGATCGTGCGCGCGACCAGCTCCTTGCCCGTTCCGCTCTCGCCGCGGATCAGCACGGTGATGTCGGTGTCCGCGACGTGGTCGATCATGTCGTCGACCAGGCGCATCTTGCTGCTCTGACCCGCGAACAGCGGCGCGGACGCGGCGCCGAACGCGCCGTCGGAGAAGCGCACGCGCGGCCCGCTCTCGGCCTCGAGCGCGGCGCGCGCCAGCACCTTGTCGAGCGCGATCTCGAGCTCCTCGACTTCGAAAGGCTTGCGCAGGAAATCGGCCGCACCGAAACGCAGCGCCTCGACGATGGCCTGCGTGGTGCCGACGCCCGAGAGGATGATCACGGGCACGCGCGGCGCCGAGGCCTTCAGCGCGCGCAGCGTCGCAATGCCGTCCATGCCCGGCAGCACGAGGTCCAGGGTCACCACGTCCGGGGTCGCGCGGCGCAGCTCCTCGAGCGCTTCCTCGCCCGAGGCCGCCGCGACCGGCACGAGCCCGCGCGAACGCATGAACGCGCCGAGCCACTCTCTGGCGCTCGCGTCGTCGTCGACGATCAGGACTCTCTGTACCGGCTTCATTCTCGGTCGTAGGTCAGGGGGATTTCGGTGAGGCGGATCCGGAGACCGGCCTTGCGACAAGCGTGCCAATTGTACTCCGAGCGCTTCCATCGCGGGGTCGCGGTCACTGGGGCCGAAGCTGCACAAGTGTGTAGAGCCCCTCCAAAAAGGAGAGCCGGGCTACTCACCGCGCCCCCGCGCGCAGGCGATGCGCAGATCGGGTGCAGAAGCTCTGTGCTACGCTCCGCCGCGCGAAGATGTCGCGGCGTGTCGAAAAGCCCTGGGGGCACGAAGAGATCTGGGCGGAGACCCCGCGCTATCTCGGCAAGATTCTCGCGATCAAGGCGGGCAAGCGGCTCTCGCTGCAGCTCCATCGCCAGAAGGACGAAGCCATCTACGTGCTGCGCGGCACGCTGCGGCTCACGCTCGAGAACGACAAGGGCGCGCTCGAGGTCACTGATCTGCAGCCCGGCGCGAGCCGCCGCATCGAGCCCGGCCGGCGCCACCGCTTCGAGGCCGTCTCGGACTGCGAGCTGTGCGAGGTCTCGAGCCCCGAGATCGACGACGTCGTGCGGATCGAAGACGACTACGGCCGCGCGCCCAACGCTTCGTAGGGCGCAGTGGGGAGCGGGCCCGATCCGGCCGTCGTGGCGGTCGTCGGCAGTGTGTTTCCGATCCCGCCCGAGCCCGGCACGCCGCGTCCGTTCCAGCTCTTGAAGCGCCTCGCGCAGCGCACGCCGGTCCACCTGCTCGGCGTGGTCGGTCAGTCGCCCGAGGAGTGGGAGCGCTTTCGCGAGCACCCCGCCCTGCGCGACGTGTTCGCCTCGACCTGCGCCTTCTACCGGCGCGGCGCGGCGTCGGTGGCGGCTGAGCTGGCGAGCGCGCTCAGCGTGCGGCCGAGCTTCGACCTGCGCTTCCGCGACCCCGCGATCCTGCGCGCCGCGCAGGCGCGCGCGCGGGCGCTGGTGCGCGCGCACGGCCCGGTCGTCTTCTACTGCTGGGAGCGAGACACTCTGCAGTACGTGCCGCGCGCGCTGTGGCGCTCGACGTTCTGGGACCTGGTCGACGACCCGGTGCGCGGGGCCGAAAGTCGCCTCTCGGCCGACGAGACATTGTCGCGCTGGGAGCGCGCGAAGCTGCGGCTCTCGCTCCGCCCGCTGCGGCGCTTGGAGCGCATGGGCCTCACGCGCGCGGGCGGGGCCGCGCTGAGCTCGGCGGTGGACATTGCGTCCGTGCGCGCGCGGCTCCCGGCGCTCGAGGTCGCGCGCGTGATCGAGGGCGTCGACCTGGCCTACTTCTCGCCCGACGCCGCCAGTGACTCGCAGGAGGCGCCCTACGACCTCTTGTTCTTCGGCAGCCTGGCGCTGCCCGCCAACGCCGACGCCGCGCTGCGCTTCGTGCGCGACGTCATGCCGCTGGTGTGGCGCGCGCGGCCCGATGCGCGCGCGATCGTCGTCGGGCCCGACCCGCCCGAGGCGCTGCGCACCCTGCAGGACGGCCGGCGCGTGCTCGTGACCGGCTTCGTGCCCGACCTGCGGCCCTACCTCGCGCGCGCCACGGTGGTCGTGAGTCCGCTGCGCTTCGGCGCCGGCATGAAGCACAAGCTGCAGGCCGCGCTGGCCATGAGGAAGGCCGTGGTCGCGAGCCGGGTCAGCTGCGAGGGCTTCGCGGAGCTCGAGCCCGGCACTCACGCCCTGCTGGCAGACGGCGCGGACGAGACCGCGCGCGCGGCGCTGTCGCTCCTCAACGATCCGGCGCGGCGCCGGGCGCTCGGCGCTGCGGGCGCCGAGCTGGTCCGCACTCACTACAGCTGGGACACCGCGGCAGCCGCCCTCTGGGAGAACCTGCGCCACCTGGGAACCGCCGCCGCCAGCGAAGGCTCGGCCTCGGCCGCGGACACCCATTCCACGGCGCCGCGCGCCGACATGCCGTAGAGGATCCAGAAGTAACTCGAGATCTGACTCGTGGTGATGAAGGCGTTGGTGGAGAAGTTCGCGACCAGGAGATGCGCGCCCGACGCCAGCAGCACCGCGCCGAGCCGGTAGTCGACGGTGTTCGCCTTCCACAAGCGGCGGCCGCAGCGGTAGACCGCCCACCAGATCCAGAGCAGCACGCCCACGCCGATCATGCCCATCTCGACGGCCATCTTGACCAGCAGGTTGTGTGCGTCGCGCTGCTCGAGGCTGCCGTACTTCGCGCTGAACTCGGGCGTGCGGAAGAAGAAGAAGTTCAGCCCGCGGCCCCAGATGGGCGAGGTGCGGAACATGTCGAGCCCGGTCTGCACGAGCACGAGCCGCTGCGCGGTCGAGCCCTCGAGCCGCTCGCCGCCCGCGACGCGGTAGCCGGCGCCGCCGCTGGCGGTGTACTCGATGCGTTCGCGCACCACGCTGGGCAAGAGCGGGAACGCGACCGTCGAGAGCAGCGCGACGGTCGCGACGCCCGCGATCAACAGCCCCCGGTTCAAGAGCGCGAAGAACACCAGGTGGGCGACCACCAGCGCGACGTAGTTGCCGCGCGAGAGCGTGAGCACGACGGCCAGGAACGAGATCGCGTACGTGCCCAGATGGAACGCGCGTCGCATGAACGAGACGTCGGGCGCCCAGAACACCAGATACAACGAGGCGAACATCGCCATGCCGATCGCGCAGGCGGTGCCGTTCGGGTCACCTTGCAGGCCCGTCGCGCGGCCGAGCGCGCCGTTGGACGTGAAGGGGTGGACGAAGTCGACCAGCGCAATCACCGACGAGAGCAGCGTGCCGAACGACAGCGCCTCGAGCATGCGCTGGCGGTCCGCCGGACGCGAGAACCACCAGTACGACGCGAAGAAGAACAGCGTGCTGAACGTCGCGCTCTTCCAGTGTTTGAACGTGTACCAGATGGCGGGCTCGCCACCCATGACGGTCATCTTCCGCGCCCAGGGCACCGAGAGCAGGAAGCCCGCGCCCATCACCACGATGAACGCGATCACCGGCGCCGAGTAACGCAGCGGCGGGAGCCGCGCGCCGAAGCGCAGGATGGTGACTGCCAGCGCGCTGAGCAGGAGGATCGTCTCGGTGTTCACGCCCGGAACGCCGAGGCGCGGCGACACCGCGTCGAGCGGGAAGAACGCCGCCACGAACACGAGCGCCACCACCGGGCGCCAGAACATGAGCGCGAGCGCCAGCGCGGCGAACGGCAGATACGCGTAGCCCAGGGCGTCGGCCATGGTCACCCGGCCACCCGCTGCTCGGCGTGGGGCAGCTTGGCCGGCGCGCCGGCCTCGGCCGCCCGGGCCGCGTCGGCCTCGAGGCGCGAGGCGCGGCGCTCCAGCACGCGCAGCGCCGCGTAGCCCGCCGCCACGAGCGCTCCGAAGATGCCGAAGCGCAGGTCGCTCGCGAGCGCGCGCGTCTCGAAGCCGACCGCGGCCAGCGCGGTGCAGATCGCGTACAGCACGAGCAGCGACTGAGTCACCGACAGGCCGTTGCGCAGCAGCAGGTGGTGCAGGTGACCGCGGTCCGCGCGAGTCACCGCGGAGAGCAGCTCGCGCACGCCCAGGCCGCGCGTGCCGTGCACGGACAGGTGCGAGAGACCCCGGCGCACGATCGAGAGGATGGTGTCGAGCAGTGGCAGCCCGAGCACGAGCAGCGGTACGATCAACGCCACGGCGGCGGGCGCCTTCTGGTACGACGCGAGCGCGAGCACGGCCGTGAGATAGCCGATCGAGAGCGCCCCGGCGTCACCCAGGAAGATGCGCGCCGGCGGCAGGTTGAAGCGCAGGAAGCCCGCGAGCGCGCCGGCCAGCGCGAGCGTCCCGATCACCGGCACGGTCGCGGCGTACTGGTTCGCGAGCAGGAAGATGGTGAGCGAGGTGACCAGCGCCACGCCCGACGCCAGTCCGTCCATGCCGTCGATCAGGTTGAAGGCGTTGGCGACGATCACGATCCAGGCCACGGTGACCACGAACGAGATCGGCCCCGCGTCCGACAGATCGAAGCCGAACGGCAGCTCCACCGCACCGGCCTTGAAGCCCATCCAGTAAGTCAGCGCGGCGATCGCGATCTGCCCCGCCGCCTTCTGGAACGCGGTGATGTCGTACAGGTCGTCCCACAGGCCGAGCGCCACCATCAGCCCGCAGCCCAGCGCGAGCGCGCCGAGTGACCCGGGCCCGAACGCGAGCTCGCGCAGCGGGTGCCCGATCCAGAGCAGCACCCCGACGCCGAGCACCATGGACAGATACAGGGCGACCCCGCCCAGCATGGCCACCGGCTGCTTGTGCGCCTTGCGCGCGGTGGGCCGGTCGAGCAGGTCGAAGCGGTGCGCGAACGCGATCGTCGCAGGCGTCAGCGCGATCGCCAGCAGCCACGGGACGATCAGGATTGCCGCGAAGACCGCCATGTCCGCCTTTGGGCTCGCCGGTCCTTCAGGACTTCCCGTAGCCGTAGTTGCCGATGTAGCCGAGCTCGTGTCTGGCGCAGCGGTTCAGCACCACGCCGATCACCTTGCTGGCGTCGAGTCTCTCGAGCGCCGACTCGACCTCTTCGCGCGGCGCCCGGCCGGCGCCGACCACGAACAGCGCGGAGTCACACAGGTCGACCAGCGTGACCGTGTCGGGCAGGCCCAGCACCGGCGGCGCGTCGAAGATCACGGTGCCAAAGCGCGTATGCAGCTCGGCCACCAGCTGAACCATCGCACGCGAGCTCAAGAGCTCCGACGGGGCGGTGGGCAGCGCCTTCACCGGCAGCACCATGAGCCGCGTGTCCGGCACCGGCACCAGCGCCTCTTCGAGCTTCGCATCGCCCTCGAGCACCTCGGCCAGGCCCACGATGCCGGCGCGGAAGGCCTTGTGGATGCGCGGCGTGCGCAGGTCGGCGTCGACCAGACACACCGAGTTCTCGCGCTCGGCGCCGAACGAGAGCGCCAGGTTCACGGCCGTCGTGGTCTTGCCCTCGCTGGGCCGGGCCGACGACAGCACGATGCTGCGCACCTCGCGCGTGCGGCGCAGTGACTGGATGCGCGCGCGCAGCGTGCGGTATTCCTCGGAGAACGGCGCTCCCGTGCCGCCGACCAGCACCTCGGGAGACGGGCCGGCGTCGACCTTCGCGGGCGCGCGGGGCTTCGCCGAGCGGCGGAAGCGCGCGCGCCAGCCGACGCGCTCTGCAGGGACCTGCGTCAGCTCGGGCGCCGACAGCGACGCGAGCGTCTCGTCGCTGCGCGGGCGCAGCGACTCGGCGCGCTGCAGAGCGTCGTGGATCTTTCCCATGCCCCAGAACCTCCTGAGCTACAGCTCCGGTCGCGCGCCGGCGCCGCCTCTTCGCCAGAGGCGTCGCAGCCAACCGGTCCGAGCCCTGGGCTCGGAGCTGCCGCCCTCGCGAACGAAGTGCGGCTCGTGCGGGCTCAGCGAGAGCCCCAGATCGGAAGCGGACGACTCGACCATCTGCGCGCTCACGTGCCCTGACTCGCGGGCGTAGGCCGCGATCAGCGCGTTGTCGCAGAGAACGTTGATCACGCGCGGGATGCCGCGCGCATAGCGGTGCACGGCCTTCTCGGCGGGGCCCGCGAACACGTCGCCGCGCGGGTGACCCGCCACCACCAGCCGCTCGCGGATGTAGAGCGCGGTCTCCTCGGCGCGCAGCGGGCGGATCGCGTGGCGCAGCTCGACGCGCTGGCGCAGCTGCCGGAGCGCCGGCCGCGAAAGCTTCTCGGCCAGCTCGGGCTGACCCACGAGCATGATCTGCAGGAGCTTCGACTGCGGCGTCTCGAGGTTCGACAGCATGCGGATCTCCTCGAGCATCTCGTCGGAGAGGTTCTGCGCCTCGTCGACGATCAGGAGCGTTTGCAGGCCATCGCTGAGTCGCCGGATCAAATGCTGGTTCAGGCGCGAGAGCGCCGCGGTCTTGCGGAACGGCTCGACCGGCGGGAGCTCGAGCTCCTCGAACAGAGCGGCGAACAGGTCCTCGACGGTGAGCGAGGTGTTGAAGATGTAGGCCGTCTGCACGGTGCTGCCGAGCTTCTGCAAGAGCGCGTTCAGGATCGTGGTCTTCCCGGTGCCGACCTCGCCGGTCAGCGTGATGAAGCCCTTCCGCTCCTGCACGGCGTAGATCAGCGTCGCCAGCGCCTCGGCGTGGCTCTCCGACATGTACAGAAAGCGCGGATCCGGGTTGACCCGGAACGGATCCGAATCGAAGCCGAAGAAGGAGTTATACACGCGACCACCACAGGAGCCGGCGGCGTTCGCCGCCGTTCCCGTTGTCGAGCACCGGCACCGCCGCGAGCACGGGCAGGCCGAGCGAATTCTGCAGGTCGACGACACTGTGGTAGCTCTGGTCGCTCATTTCGCGCACGACCAGCGCCCCCAGGCCGATCAGCATGCCGATGAGCGTCCCCGCGATGAACCACACCGGCCGGTTCGGGCTGATCGGCGAGGTCGGGAGCTCGGCGGACTCCACCACGCGGAAGCGCTCGCCCTTGCTGGTGGTTTCCATGGTGCGCCCGATGTCCGCGTCGACCTTCTTGAGCTGCAGGGTGCGGATCGCCTCGGTGATGTTCTTGTACTGGGCCTCGAGGTGGTCGAGCTCGGCGGCGCGCCGGGGGGTGTTCTCGATGCGCTGCTCGTACTCCGCGATGTCGGCCTTCAGCCGCTCGATCTCGCCCGAGAGCACGCTCTGCTCGACCTCGTAGTCGCGCAGCTTGTCGCGCATGGCGATCTCTTCGCGCGACTGCGCCGCGGTGACCGGCTGGTCCTGGCGGGCGGCGATCATCTGCTCCAGCGCCGCGATCTCGGCGCGCGTGCGCACCACGTCGGGGTACTTCTCGGTCTTGCCCGCCGACAGCATGCGGTTCAGCTCGAGCTCGAGCGCGCTCTTGCGCACCGACGGGTCGGTCTGATCGTTGGCGGCCGCGGTGCGGTACTCCTGGAGCTGCTGGGTGAGCAGGCGCACCTGATCGCGCGCGCCCTCGGCCTTGGACTCGGTGGTCGCGAGGTCGATGCGGTTGCGCTCGAGTCTCTCGCGGTTGAGTGACAGCTGCTCCGGCAGCTCGCCCTGGTAGTTCTCCTTGTAGTCACTCACCTGGCGCGCGATGTCGGCCAGGTCGGCGCGCGCCTTCTGCAGCTGCTGCTCGAAGAACTCGGTGGTGCTCTCCGCGAGGGCGGTGCGATCGCGCAAGTTCGCGGAGATGAAGTCACGCGCCAGCCGGTTCGCGACCTCGGCCGCGGTCTTCGGGTTGCGGTGCCGGAACGAGATCTTGAACGAGTTCAGCTCGACCGGCTTGCGCGGGTCCACGATCGCGGGCGGCAGCGGATCGAGTGAGATCTGCTTGCGCAGAGACTCGACCTGGTCCTCGCGTGAGTCCTTCGAGTTCTCGTACAGCTTGAAGTCGGTGATGATCGACGAGAGGCTGTCGCGCGCGAGCAGCTGCAGCTTCAGGTTCTCGTAACGGTTCTCGGTCTTGGCCTCGATCGTCGACGGTGCGAGGTCCTTCGGAATCACCTGCGGCTCGACGGTGACCGTCGCGACGCCTTCGTATTCCGGCGGCAGGCTGAGGGCGAGAATGCCCGAGATCAACAGGCCCAGGACGGCCGGGATCAGGAAGAACCACATCCGTCGGCGAAAGATGCCGGCCAGATCCCCCAGGCTGACGCCGGTCTCGTTCCGGATGTCTCTCGCGGTCATTGGATCACCCTCGTCGTCGCGCTGCGCGCGCCCTGTTGCCGACGCGCAGATACACCGCGGCACGCGTGCCGGGGTCGGCTGGGGCGCACATCATGCCACAAGCGTGCCAAAGGTCTCGGTTGACCTCGGCGTCCGGCGCAAGGGGGCGGTGGGAAGCGCACTACATATTACGGGAAGTGCAGGTGACCGGAGAGACTTTTCCGCGAAGAATGCCCGGCGCTCACTCGCCCAGGCCGCATTCCTTGATCTTCTGGAGCAGCGTCTTGTACGACACTTCCAGGATCCGGGCGGCCTTCTTGCGATTCCAATTGGTCTGGTAGAGGACCCGCTTGAGCGCTTCGCGCTCGGCGTCCCGGGCCGCCTTGCGGCCGATGTCGCGCAGCGAGATGGGGCCGGACAGAGCCGGCCCCCCCTCGGACTCCGGCTCTGCCGCCTCGGCGGGAGACGAAGCCGCCGCCGTGCGCCCGGCCGCGGCCGTCGCCCCGAAGATCTCTTCTGCGATCGCATCCTCGCTCTGTAGGACGACGATGCGTTTGACCATGTTCTCCAGCTCGCGGACGTTGCCGGGCCAGCCGTAGTCGAGGAATCCGCGCATCAGGCGCTCCGAGATCCCGTTCAGCTGACGGCCGTACTTGGCGCTGTACAGCTGGCGAAAGTGGTCGACCAGGACCGGGATCTCCTCGCGGCGCTCGCGCAGCGGCGGGATCCAGACGTTGACCACGTTCAGCCGGTAGTACAGGTCCTCCCGGAAGCCGCCCTTTCGCACCATCTCTTCGAGGTTGCGGTTGGTGGCGGCGAGCACGCGCACGTCGACGTGTACGTCGGTGTCGCCGCCCAGCCGGGAGAACTCGCCGTCCTGCAGGACCTGCAGGAGCTTGGCCTGGAGCTTCGGGCTCATCTCCCCGATCTCGTCCAGGAACATGGTGCCGCCGCTGGCCACCTCGAACTTGCCGGCTTTGCGGGACGAAGCGCCGGTGAAAGCGCCGCGCTCGTAGCCGAAGAGCTCGCTCTCGAGCAGCTCCTCGGGCAGCGCCGCGCAGTTCACCTTCACGAAGCGGGCGTCGCGCCGGTTCGACAGGTCGTGAGTCGTGCGCGCCACGACCTCCTTGCCCACGCCGGACTCGCCGTGGATCAGGATCGTGACGTCGGCGTCGGAGACCTGCTCGAGAATCTCCTTGATGCGCGACATCTTGTCGCTCGCCCACAGGAAGCCCGTGCGCTCGCGCGCCTCGACCTCGCGCAGCCGGTCGCGCAGCTCGTCGCGGTCGCCCTTCAGGTTCTCGATCTCGAGCACCTTCTTGAGCGCGATCTCGAGCTCTTCCTCCTCGAAGGGCTTGTTGATGTAGTCGGCCGCGCCGAGGTTCATGGCATCGACCACGGTGCCCGCCTTTCCGACGACGGACAGCATGATCACCGGCACCTCGGGCATGAGCTGCTTGATCTTGCGCAGTGTCTCGATGCCGTCGATGCCGGGCATCATCACGTCGAGCACCACCACGTCGGGGCGCGCGCCGCCGTTGAGCAGCTCCATGGCTTTGAGCCCGTCCTCGGCCAGGAGGACGTCGTAGCCCTTCATCGGCAGCAGGCTCTTCAGATACGTGCGGATGACCTCGGCGTCGTCGACGACCAGGATCGTCTTGCGCTGCGGCACCGTGCGCGGAGCTCCGGCTCGCCTCATCGCGCGTCTCCCCGGTGACCCGGCAGAGTGACTCGGAACAGGCCGTAGCCCAGGTCGGGCACCGCCTCGATCCGGCCGCCGTGCGCGGCCAGGATGCGCACGCAGATCGCGAGCCCCAGGCCCACGCCCGACGACGCCGCGCCGGGCGCGCGCGGGCCGCGCACGAACGGCTGGAACACGCGCTCCGCATCGGCGCCCGACAAGCCCGGGCCCTCGTCGCTCACCGCCACTTGCAGCACCGCCCCACCGTCGAGCTCCGCCAGGTCGGTGGCGATGCGCACGCGTGCGCCTTCGGGCGAGAAGCCCGCGGCGTTCGCGAGCAGGTTCACGAACACTTGCTCGAGCCGCTCGGCGTCGCCGAGCAGCGTGTCGGGACTTGCGCCGAGCTCGCACTCGACCTTCACGCCGCGGTCGGCCAGCAGCGGCCGGGCCGTGCGCAGGGCCAGCTCGATCACGTCGTGCAGGCGCACCGGCTTGCGGCCGCTGGGCAGCGGCTCACCACTGCGCGCCAGCTCGAGCAGGTTGTCGAGCAGCGGTCCGACGCGCTCGATCGCGCGCCGCGCCTCGCGCACCCAGGTCCAGTGCCCGGGCTCGAGCAGCCGGTCGCTCTCGCTGCCGAGCCAGCGCAGGTAGCCGCGGACTGCGGTCACCGCGGTGCGGATCTCGTGCTCGATCATGCCGATCTGCTCGCCCCCGAGCGGGGCGTCTCCGCCGGCCGCGGGGCGCGCGCGCAGCTCGGTCGCCAGCCGCCAGACTTCGCGCTCGAGCCGGCTCTCGCGCTCGCGATCGATCACCAGCCACAGGTCGGACCCGAAGCGCTCGAGCGAGATCGGGCGCAGCCGGCCGTTCAAGTCGCGCAGGCCGAAGCCGTCACCCGGCTCCAGCTCGATCAGGGGCCGGTCGCCGGCGTCGGTGAACAGCTCGGCGATCTCCCGCCCCACCAGCTCGCTCGGGGGCAGGCCGGCGAGCCGGCCGAAGGCACCGTTCGCGGCCGCGATCCGGCCTTCGGCGAGCCGGACCACGCCCCGGTCGAGAGCTTCGATGAGGTCCCTCGATTCCCCTTCGGACAGAGCCGCATCCATCGAGATCCTCTTCGGCACCAGCTTACCCAAGAGTGAACCTTTTCTTCCCTTCCTTTTGCTCGCATGGGCACCCTACCCATGCTCGGGATTGCTCGCATGGGCACCCTACCCATGCTCGGGATTGCTCGCGTGGGCACCCTACCCATCTTCGGGATTTGTCATGATCGAAACCTGCCGTGGCGAATCGGGATGCGAAGCTTCGGGAGCGCTTGGATCAGCTCCGCCGGGAGATCGACTTCCACTCGCGGCAGTACCACGAGCTCGACGCGCCTCAGATCGCCGACGCCGAGTACGACCGCATGTTCCGGGAGCTTCTGGCCATCGAGGCGGCTCACCCGGAGTGGGAGGATCCGAGCTCTCCCAGCAAGCGGGTTGGATCTGCCCCCGCGCCCGGCTTCCGGGTCGTGGAGCACGCCGTCCCCATGCTCTCGCTCGACAACGCGTTCTCCGGCGAGGACCTGGCCGCGTTCGACGCGAGGATCCGGAAGTACCTGGGCCGGACCGAGCCCATGGCCTACACGGCCGAGCCCAAGTACGACGGGGTGGCCGTGACGCTTCGCTACGAGCGGGGCTTGTTCGTGCTCGGCGCCACGCGCGGTGACGGCCGGCGCGGCGAGGACGTGACCCACAACCTGCGCACGGTGAAGACCGTGCCCAAGAAGCTGACCGGCGCGCCCGAGGTGCTCGAGGTGCGCGGCGAAGTGCTGATGCGCCGCGCCGAGTTCGCCGAGCTCAACCGCGAGCGCGCCGCCCAGGGGCTCGAGGTGTTCGCCAACCCCCGGAACTCCACCGCCGGCACGCTGCGCCAGCTCGATCCCAAGGTCGCGGCCGCACGGCCGCTCGAGCTGTTCGCCTACGGCGTCGGCGAGGGCGAGACGAAGCTCGGCACGGCGACTCACTCCGAGCTGCTCGATCGCCTGGTCGAGCTCGGCTTCCGCATCGACCGCAGCCGCATCGCCGCCGGCGGGATCGAGGTCGCGCAGGCCTTCCACGCGCGCCTGCAGCAGGAGCGCGACGCCCTGCCCTACGAGATCGACGGCACGGTGGTGAAGGTCGACTCACTCGCGCTGCGCGAGCGGCTGGGCACCTTGAACCGCACGCCGCGCTGGGCAGTCGCCGTGAAGTTCCCGCCGCGCCAGGAGACCACGCGCGTGGCCGCGATCGAGACCTCGGTCGGGCGCACGGGCGCGCTGACTCCGGTGGCGGTGCTCGAGCCGGTGCAGATCGGCGGAGTCACGGTGACCCACGCGGGCCTGCACAACCAGGACGAGGTCGACCGGCTCGACATCCGCGTGGGAGACACGGTGTTCGTCGAGCGCGCGGGCGACGTGATACCGAAGATCGTCAAGGTCGTGCACGAGAAGCGCCCGCCCGGGACGGCGCCCTTCCGGCTGCCGACGCACTGCCCCGTGTGCCACACCGTGGCGGTGCGCGCCGAGGGCGAGGTCGCGCTGCGCTGCCCGAACCTGGAGTGTCCCGTGCAGGTGCGCGAGGTGATCCGGCACTTCGCGAGCCGCGACGCGCTCGACATCGACGGGCTGGGCGAGCAGCGCATCGACCAGCTGCTGGCGGCCAAGCGCGTGCGGCGGCCTTCGGACCTCTTCTCGCTCAGCGCCGGGGAGCTCGCCGAGTACGAGCGCATGGGCGAGAAGTCGGCGCAGAACCTGGTGGCCGCGATCGAGAAGGCCAAGGACGTGACGCTCGCGCGCTTCCTGCTCGCGCTCGGGATCCGCCACGTGGGTGAGCGCGGCGCGGGCATCCTGGCCCAGGCCTTCCCCGACCTCGACGCTCTGCTCGAGGCGCCGGTCGAGCGCATCGAGGCGGTCGACGAGATCGGGCCGACGATCGCGCGCGCGGTGCGCGAGTGGCTCGACGATCCCGCCAACCGCGCCGAAGTGACTCGCCTGCGCGCCGTGCTGCGCATCCAGAGCGGCCCGTCGCGCGCGCACGCGCGAAGCGACCGGCTCGCGGGCAAGACCTTCGTGATCACCGGGACGCTCGACGAGCCGCGCTCGACCTGGAAGGAGCGGCTCGAGGCGGCGGGCGCCAAGGTGAGCGGATCGGTGTCGAAGAAGACCGACTATCTCCTGGCCGGCGAGAACGCGGGCTCGAAGCTCGAGAGAGCGCGCGAGCTCGAGGTCGCGGTGATCGACGAGGCCGAGGCTAGCCGCCTGGTTTCCGGCGGATGACTCGGGCGTAGACCTCCGAGCGCGGCAGACCGAAGCGCGCGGCGACTTCGCGCGCCGTGTCTTTCGCGGACTGGCCGGCGGCGCGCAGGCGCTCGATCTCGGCGTCGAGCTCTTCGTCACTCGCCACGGGCATGGGTGACTCGCCGGGGCCCTCGACCACGATCACGAGCTCGCCGCGCAGGTCGTCGAGCGCGACCTCGCCCAGCACCCCGCGCGTGATCGTCTCGTGGCGCTTGGTGAGCTCGCGCGCCAGCGCCACGCAGCGCGGTCCGAGGGCCGCGCGCAGGTCGGCGAGCGTCTGCGCGGCGCGGTTGGGCGCCTCGAACAGCACGAGCGTTCCGGGGAACGCCGCCAGCGCGGCGAGCTCCCGCGCGCGCTCCGCGCCGCGCCGGGGCAGGAAGCCGGCGAACGCGAAGGGGCGCGCCGCAAAGCCCGAGGCCACGAGCGCCGCCAGCAGCGCCGAGGGGCCCGGCACGGGCACGACCGCCGCGCCCGCGTCGAGCGCCGCGCGCACCAGGCGCTCGCCGGGGTCGGAGACGAGCGGCGTGCCGGCGTCGGACACGAGCGCGATCGCGGCGCCGCGCGCCAGCCGCGCCAGCAGCTCGGGCACGCGCCGCGCCTCGTTGTGCGCGTGCAGCGAGACACGCGGGGTCGCGATCTCGAAGCGCTGGCACAAGAGCGCCGTGTGGCGCGTGTCCTCGCAGGCGATCACCTCGACCTCGCGCAGCACGCGCTGCGCGCGCGGCGAGAGGTCCTCGAGGTTGCCGATCGGCGTCGCGACCACGTAGACGGTGCCGTGCGCGTCGCCTATCGTCGGCTCAGTTTCCCATGATCGCATGGGCACCCTACCCAGGCTGTCCGATGATCGCATGGGCACCCTACCCATGCTCACGCGCCTCACCCCGCACACGAGAGGCCGCGGGATGAAGCCACGGGACCGGCGCGCTGCCGGACGCGCCGGCGAGGAGCTGGCGCGGGAGTATCTCGAGCGCGCGGGCTTCCGCATCGTGGCGCGCAACCTGCACCTGCGCCACGCCGAGCTCGACCTGGTCGCGCTCGACGGCGCCACGCTGGTGTTCGTCGAGGTGCGGCTGCGCCGCGGCGACCGCTACGGCAGCGCCGCGGAGTCGGTCGACGCGCGCAAGCGCCGCCGGCTCACGGCGGCGGCCAGCGCCGCGCTCGCGCGCGGGGAGCTGCCGCGCGCCGCGCGCTATCGCTTCGACGTGATCGCGATCGACTCGGCGCACGATCCGCCGCGCCTGACGCACCTGCGCGACGCGTTCTGGGCGCAGTGAGTCGCCGGGGCTCAGAGATCGAGACACTTCGCCGCGTGCTCGGCGAACGGCGCGTCGCCCGCGGAGGCGTGCACGACCTGGATCACGGCCGACAGACGCTTCAGCGCGCGCCCCAGCGCGCGCGCCTCGACCTCGCCGCGGATCGGCAGCTCGGGCCCGAGCAGGAGCGGCACCCTGCGCTCGCCGGACAGTGCTTCCAGCAGCGCGAGCTGGAGCGCAAGACACACCAGCGCACGCTCGCGGTCGGGCAGCGCCAGGTACGGCTGCTCGTCGCGCGCGGCGCCGCGGAACACCCAGCTGCCGTCGTCGGCACGGCGGGCCGCGGTGAACGTGCCGGCCGTGAGCGCGCGCAGATACACGGTGAGCGCCGGCGCCACGCGCGCGCGGATCTCGGCCTCGCTGCGCCCCAGCAGGCGCGCCGCCGACTCGACCAGCGCCCCCGGTCCGCTGGGCCGCGGCACGGTGACCGGCTCGAGCGGCGTGGCTTCTCCAGGGTCGTCCTCGAACGGAAGCGGGTGCGGGACTTCGGGCTCGGCGGCAGCGCTCGGCGGGGCAGCCGGCAGCGGCGGAAGCTCGGGCATCGGAATCTCGGCCGGCAGCGCGAGCAGCGCGTCGCGCGCGGCGCGCACCGCCTGCACGGCCTCGCCCTGGCCGCGCTCGCGCTCGAGGGCGGCCAGCTCGTCGCGCGCCTCGGTCGGATGCTTCGCGCCGAGCTCGGCCATGCGCTGCTTCTCGCGCTCGGCGCGGCCCACGAGCTCGCCGTAGCGGGTCACGGCCGCGGCAAGTGACTCGACCGAGTCCATGCCCAGCGCGATCAACAGGCCGCGGATCTGCGCGCCCTCGGTCTCGAAGCGGCGCTCCGAGCCGCGCTCGCGCACGCGCAGCGCCGCGAGCAGCGCCTCGGTGCGGCCCAGCTGGGAACGCGCCGCGCGCGCCATGAGCAGCGCCCCGCACAGCGCCACCAGCCCGAGCGCCGCGAGCAGGTAGCCGACCGGATAGCCGACCGCGCCGGCGGCGGCGCCCGCGGCCCCGAGCGCGAGCCCCAGGCCGATCGGCACCAGCTGTCGGCGCGGCGTGCCGCGCAGGCGCGCGCGCTCGGCCAGCACCTCGGCGCGCGTCTCGTCGATCGCCTTGCGCTCGGTGTCGCGGCTCGCGGCCAGCGCGCGGAAGTGAGTCAGGCGCGCGTCGAAGTCGTCGACCACCTCGGCCAGCGCGGCATGCTTCTCGAGCTCCGAGAGCGTGCTCTCGTGCTCGCGTTGCAGGCGGACATACTCCGCGTCGGCGGAGCGCAGCTGCTGCAGGCGCTCCTCGCTGCGCACGCGGCCGCTGCGCGCCGCGGCCAGCGCGTGCTCGAGAGCGGTCTCGCGCCGCGCGCGCTCCTGGGCCAGCGCGAGCGTGCGCTCCTCGTGCTCGGCCAACAGCCTCGCGCGCTCCGCCGCGCGCGCCAGCGCGTCGGAGTCGGGAGTCACTCTGGGCGCCGCGCGCGGCGCCGGCTGGGGCTTGGCGCGGCGCATGGGCAGGAGCTCGTCGCCGCTGCCGGCCGTCATGCCGGCGGTGTGCAGGCGGCGGAAGTCCTCGGGCGGCGGCAGCCCCACCGCGAGCGCGTACTCTTCGATCTCGCGCGGGTCGCTCGACAGCGCCTGGTAGCCGCCGTCCTTCGCGTCCTGTCGGCCGAGGCTGATGCGCTGGCGCGCGAAGTCGGCGGCGATCACGTAGGCGTCGCTGCGCAACGCGAGTGACAGCACCGCGCGGCCGCGCGAGTCACGCCGCGCGATCTCGTCGCTGGCCGGATACAACAGCGCCTGCAGCAGCTCGATGAAGCGCCGCGCCGCGCCGGCGTCTCGGAAACGCACGGCGGTGTAGCCGGGGTCGAGGCCGAGCGGATGATCCCCCGCCGGTGCCGAAAGGCCGCGAAGGTGGATCCCGTGGATCCTCATGCGTCGGAGGGCGTCTCCTTGGGGGGTTCCGCCGCGCCGGCCGGTGCCACGTCCTCGACGGCGAAGGTCTCGCGCTCCTTGATGCGCGCCGCCTTGCCGGACAGGTCGCGCAGATACGTGAGTCGCGCGCGCCGCACGCGGCCGCGGGACTTCAGCTCGATCTTGGCGATCGAGGGCGAGTGCAGCGGGAAGATGCGCTCGACGCCGACGCCGTACGAGATCTTCCGCACCACGAAGCTCGACGACGCGCCGGCGCGCCTCCGCTGCAGGACGATGCCTTCGAACACCTGCACGCGTTCCTTGTCGCCTTCCACGATGCGCACGTGCACGCGCACGGTGTCACCGGCCCGGAAGTCCGGCAGGTCGCGTTCGGGGGTCTCGAGCTCCTTGAACTGTCTCATCGCTTGGCTCCATTCGACACGAGAAGATCGGGCCGCCGCTCGCGAGTGACTCGCTCGCCTTCGCGCGCGCGCCAGCGCGCGATCTCGGCGTGATTGCCCGACAACAAGACTTCGGGGACGGCCAGGCCGCGGAACTCCCGCGGCCGGGTGAACAACGGGTGCTCCAGCGCGCACGCCGAGAACGAATCCGCCTCGGCCGAGACCGGATTCCCCAACACCCCCGGAACCAGACGGGTCACGGCTTCCGTCACGACCAAGGCCGCGGCCTCACCCCCCGCCAGCACATAGTCTCCGATCGAGAGCGGCTCCGCACCCGTCAGGGCGAAGATTCGCTCGTCGAAGCCGGCGTAGCGCCCGGCCAGGAGGACGATCTGCGGCGCGCCGGCGAGCTCGCGCGCGAGCGTCTGGTCGAAGCGCCGGCCGCGCGGGCAGAGCGCGAAGACGCGGGCAGCGGGCCCGGCCAGCGCCTCGACCGCCGCCACCACGGGCTCCGGGCGCAGGACCATGCCGTCGCCGCCGCCGTAGGGCGTGTCGTCCACGCTGTGGTGCCGGTCCAGGGTGAAGTCGCGCAGGTCGGTGACCCGCACGTCGAGCAGGCCCTCCTGGCGCGCCGCACCCAGCAGCGAGCCCGAGAGGAAGTGCTCCACGAGCTCCGGGAAGATGGTGACGATGTCGATGCGCGGCCCGGCGCTCATCGCCCGCCCTCCGCCAGGAGCTCGGCAGGCGGATCGAGCCAGAGCTCGCTGCGCTCGCGGTCGACCTTCAGGATGAGCGCGTCGGTCGCGGGCAAGAGCAGGTCCGGGCCGCTCGGCCGGCGGAGCACGAACACGTCGGCGCCCGCGGTCGGCACGATCTCGACCAGAGTACCGAGCTCGGCGCCGTCGCGGCCCAGCGCCCGCAGCCCGAGCAGGTCGCGCCAGTAGAACTCGCCCTCGGGGAGCGGCTGCAGGCCGGCTTCGGCCACCAGCACCGCCGCGCCGGCGAACAGCTGGGCGCGCTCGCGATTCTCGAGGCCCGCCAGCTCCAGGCGCACGCGCGCACGGCCCCCCGGGCCCTGGCCCGCAGACTCCGCATGCACCACACGGAACGGGATCGTGCCGGGCTCGCCCGCGAGCCGGAGCTCGCGCGCCGCGATCAGGTTGGTCGGGTCGTCGCTATGGAGCGCGACGAGCAGCGAGCCGTCGAGGCCGTGGGAACGCAGCACCCGGCCGAGCTCGACCCAGTCTCGAACCGCTCGGCCTTGCGGCGCTGCGGTGGAGTTCGCGCTTCGACTCGACGCCACGTCTCACTCCTGGTCGTCCTCGTAGTCGTCCTCGAACTCTTCGTCTTCTTCGTCTTCGCCGTGACCGGCGATGTCGACGTCCCAGCCGCCGCCCGCCGCGGCGAGCAGCGTGCGGATGGCCTTGGCGGTCTTGCCTCGCCGGCCGATGATCTTGCCCACGTCGTCCGGAGCGAGCCGCAGCTCGACGACCTTGTCGTCGGCCGCGTAGACCTCGATCTGGCCCGGCTCGTCGGCGAGCGTCTTGGCGATGAACTCGACGAGCTCCTTCATGGCGGCCCTACGCGCTCGGCGACGCCGCGGCCGCGCGCTTGTGGCGCGTGACGAGCGTGCGAACGGTGTCGGAGAGCTGCGCCCCGCGCTCGATCCACTTGGCGAGCGCCGCCTCGGAATACTGGATGCCGCCGGAGCTGCGTGGCTCGTAGGTGCCGAGCAGCTCGAGCACCCGGCCCTGGCGCTTCTTGCGCTGGTCCATCACGACGATGCGGTAGGACGGCTTGCCGCGCGCGCCGGTGCGATAGAGGCGGACTTTGACCATATGGGGATCCTTCCGCCGGGGCGCTCTGACGGCCCGGCGAGCGAGGGCGCGAAGCTATAAGGGGTCGCGCTTGGCGTCAACGTTTGTGCGCGACTCCTCCTTACGGCGCGAGCAGTCCTCGCACGCGTAGCGGACGACGTGGCGCTGGCCGAGCCGGTCATACCCCTGGTCGAGCGCGACCCGCCGCACGCGCTCGCTCTCGGCGCCGCAGAAGTCACAGCGCAGGGACTGGGGTTTTCGGGTCGGCATTTCGGCGCGGAGCGTACCACGTCGGTTACGATGCGGCCGTGGAGACGCGCCCGCCCCGCCACGCGAATCCCACCCCGCCGCGCAGCGCGCCGGGGCGGCGCCGCAGCTCGACCGAGTCCCTGGGGTCGCTCCTGCCCAAGCTGCTCGACGAGGTCGGGCTGGGGGCGACGGCCGGAGCGGTGGCGGTGATCCGGGCCTGGGACGAGGCGCTCGGCCCCGAGCTCCGCGCGCACTGCCGGCCCGACGGGGTGCGCAACGGCGTGATCCAGGCGCGCGTGCGCGACTCGGCCTGGATGCAGCGCATCCAGCTCGAGAAGCCGCGCATCTTCGCGCGCCTGCGCGCCGTGCTCGGCGACCAGGCACCCGCGCAGCTCCGGCTGCGGATCGGACCGCTCTAGGGGGCCTCGAAGCGCACTGGCAGAGAAGCCGGGACGCGGAACAGCGAGTCACTCCACTTCAGCGGCTCGTCGCCGAGCGAAAGGCTCGGCAGCCGGCGCACCAGCGTGCCGATCGCGGCCTGGGTCTCGAGCCGGGCGAGGTGCGCGCCCAGGCAGAAGTGCGCGCCACCGCCGAAGCCCCAGTGCGGCGCGCCGCGGCGCGCGATGTCGAAGCGCTCGGGGTCTTCGAAGGCGCGCGGGTCGCGGTTCGCGGCGCCCAGCATGGCCAGGATCGGTGTGTCTGCCGGGAGTGTCTGGCCGTGCCACTCCACGTCTTCGTGGAGCACCCGCAGCGTGGCGAGGATCGGCGGGTCGAAGCGCAGACACTCCTCGACGGCGCTCCCGATCAGGCCGGGATCGGCGCGCAGCTTCGCGAGCTGGTCGGGATGGAGCAGGAGCTGGCGCATGCCCAGGCTGATCAGCCCGATCGTGGTCTCGAAGCCGGCGGCGAGCAGCCCGACCGACTGCACGAGCAGCTCGGCGCTGGTGAGTCGGTCGCCGTCCTCCTCGGCGCGGATCAGCTCCGAGACCAGGTCCTCGCCCAGGTTCTTGCGCCGCGCCTCGATCATGGCCTCGAAATACTCGACCAGCTTCTCCAGCGCGGGCCGCGCGCGCGCCATGGCCTCGGTGGGCGCGAACTGCACCACCAGCGCGTGCGTCGCGTTCGCGGTCCACTCGGTGAAGCGCGGCCGGTCGGCGAGCGGCACGCCGAGCATGAGACAGATCACCGTCGAGGGCACGATGCGCGCCACGTCCTCGGCCACGTCGAGCGTGCCCTTGGCGAGCACGCGCTCGACGCACGCGTCGCACACCGCCTGCACCTCGGGCCGCAGCCGCTCGACCATGCGCGGGGTGAACGCCTTCGCGACGAGCTTGCGCAGCCGCGTGTGCGGCGCGCCGTCCTGCAAGAGCATGAACGCGTTGGGGTCGAAGCGCTCGCCCGGGCCGACGTCGGGAATCACGAAGGGCGTGCCGTCGCGCTTGCGCATGCCGCAGCGCACGTCGCGCAGGAGCCGCCCCACGTCGTCGTAGCGCGCCAGGCCCCACAGTCCCAGCGGAGTCTTCACCAGCGGCTGCGCCTCGCGCAGCATGTTGAGCACGGGGTACGGGTTCGCGCGGAACGCGTCGTCGGCGATGCCGAACACGGCGGGGCGCTTGGGCTGCTCCATCGGTCTCTCCTGCTCGCGAGTCACTCGGGCGCGATGCCCGCGTAGGCGAGGAACATGCGGGTGAGCTCCGCCGCGAGCCGGTCGTCGTCGAGCGCGGCCACCGCGCCTTCCTGCGCGGCGAACAGGACGCGCGCCTGGATGAACGCGAACGCGAACTCGAGCGCGAGCGCGACCGCGAGCTCGGGCTCGGGGTGGGTCATCTCGGCGCGGCGCGCCAGGAACAGCGCGCGCATGCGGTCGGTGAGTCGCTCGTGGAAGCGCTGCACGCGCGTGGCGAGGCTCGCCTGGTGCGCGGAGCGGAACACGAACGCGCACACCAGGCGGGCGTGCTGGCGCAGCCGGCGCAGCATCTCGCGGTTGCAGGCCTCGATCAGCTCGCGCGTGGGCCGGCCGCTCCAGCGCGCGGGGTCGGCCAGCTCGTCGAGCACGCGGTGCATGTCGGCGAAAAAGCGCTCCTCCAGCGCCGCGAGCAGCGCGTTCTTGTCCTTGAAGCGCGCGTAGAAGCTGCCGGTCGAGGAGCGCGCGCGGCGCACCACCTCGGGGATCGACAGGCTCGCCAGGCCCTCGCGCTCGATCGTGGCCTGGGCGGCATCGAGGATGCGCCGGGCCGTCTCCTCGCTGCGCGCCTGCTTGGTCGGCGAGATGGAGCTCAGCAATTTCAATGAGTTGGCCATGGTCACCGCACCAACTAGAACTAGAACCTGATTCTATTATCGGCCGGCGCCGGCAGGCAAGGCTCAAGCCGTGCGCGCCGGCCGCCGACCCGGGCTCGGATGAGCGCGAAGCCGAGTCACTCGCCCCTCGCCGGGTTCGTCGAAGAGCTCGACCTGCACGTGCGCGCCCGCTACCCGCTGCTCTACCTCTCGACCTGGGAGGAGCAGCGGCTCGACGACGTGCTGGCGAAGCTCGCCGAGACCCACGGCAAGACACTCGTGACCTGGTCGATCACCCAGGGCCTGCGCCGCCGTGACCCGCGCGCGGGCACGGGCGGCATGTCCGATGGTCCGAAGGACCCGACCGAGGCGCTGACCGCGGTCGGCCAGCTCACCGACCCGAGCCTGGTGGTGTTCAAGGACTTTCACCCGTATCTCAACGACCCCACGGTCGTGCGCGCGCTGCGCGAGCTCGCGCAGCAGCTCAAGAGCTCCTACACCACGCTGATCCTCGTGTCTCCGGTCGTGAACATCCCGACCGAGCTCGAGAAGGACGTGTGCGTGCTCGACGTGCCGCTGCCGTCGACTCACGACCTGGGCGTGCTCTTGCGCGACATCGTGCGCGTGGTGCGCGAAGGCAAGCGCGCCACCGTCGAGCTCACTTCGGAGACGGTCGAGCCGCTGCTCAAGGCGGCGCTGGGACTCACGCTGTCGGAGGCCGAGAACGCCTTCGCCAAGGCGATCGCCCAGGACCAGAGACTCGCGCCCGACGACGTGTCGGTGATCCTGGCCGAGAAGCGCCAGGTGATCCGCAAGAGCGGGCTGCTCGAGTTCTGCGGCTCCGACGAGAGTCTCGCCACCGTGGGCGGGCTCGAGAACCTGAAGACCTGGCTCGGCCGGCGCGCGAACGCCTTCGGCGACAAGGCGCGCGCCTTCGGGCTGCCCGCGCCCAAGGGTCTCTTGCTCTTGGGCGTCCAGGGCTGCGGCAAGAGCCTGACCGCGAAGGCGATCGCGGCGACCTGGCAGCTGCCCCTCCTGCGCCTCGACATGGGCCGGATCTTCAGCGGCCTGGTCGGGTCGTCGGAAGAGAACATGCGCCGCGCCACGCGCGTGGCCGAAGGCGTCGCGCCTGCGGTGCTGTGGGTCGACGAGCTCGAGAAGGGGCTGGCCGGACTGGGCGGCTCCGCGAACGGCGACAGCGGTGTCTCCGCGCGCGTGTTCGGCTGCTTCCTGACCTGGCTGCAGGAGAAGACCGCGCCCGTGTTCGTGGTCGCGACCGCGAACAAGATCGACGCGCTGCCGCCGGAGCTCCTGCGCAAGGGCCGCTTCGACGAGATCTTCTTCATCGACCTGCCGAGTGACTCCGAGCGGCGCCAGATCTTCGCGATCCAGCTCGCGCGCTACAAGCGCGACCCGAAGGCCTTCGACCTGGCCGCGCTGGCCAAGACCGCCGCGAGCTTCAGCGGGGCCGAGATCGAGCAGGCGATCGTGGCGGCGTTGTTCACCGCCTACTCGGACGGCGTCGACCTGCAGCAGAGTCACTTGATGGACGCGATCGGCGAGACCCTGCCGCTGGCCGTGACCATGAAGGAAGACATCGACCGCCTGCGCGAGTGGGCGCGCACGCGCACGCGCGCCGCCTCTGCGGCCGGCCCGGGCGAGCGGCCCGCGCCGCTCGCGTCGCGCTTCGGCTGAGTCATGCCCGGACCCTTCGACCGCTTCCGCAACCTCGAGCGGCCCCGGCCCGAGCGCGAGGGCGAAGCCGAGCCCGAGCCGACACCGGACGGTGTCGCCGAGCGCTTCGGCCAGCCGGACATGCCGCCCGACGCGTCGGACGCCGCTCCGGTGCGCTGCCCCAAGTGCGGCGGTGAGAACCCGGTGCGCGCCGCCGCCTGCTTCAACTGCGGCGCCGAGCTCGACACGCCCGAGGTGCGCGCGCACCGCGTCGAGGAGAAGGCGCGCTTCGCGGCCGAGCAGCGCCGCGCCAGCGCTCAGCGCGAGGCGCGCCGCCGCGAGGCCGAAGCCTACGCCGAGCGCGAGCTCGCCCGGCACAAGGCACAGCTCGAGCAGAAGTCGGCGCCGACCTCGGACGTCGACTCGGGCCAGAGCAACGTGCCCGTCGCCTGGCTGTGGCGCGCCACGGGCCAGGTCTCCGACCCGTGGATCCGGCTCGTGCTGCAGCTCGCGATCATCGGCGGAGTCGGCGCGCTCGTGCTGTACGGCATCAGCAGCCCGGGCCGCTACGGCCTCTTGATCCTGGTCGGGATCCTGCTCGGCGGCGGCAGCTATGTGGGCGGCTACTACGGCTACGGGCGCTACGGCCGCTACCGCCGCTGGTGGTGGTGAGCCGATGTCGCAGTCACTCGAGATCAGCCTGGTGCTGGCCAGCGTCGAGTTTCTGGCCGACGCGATCGCGTCGCTGGGCGCGACCTTGCGAGAGTGCCGGCAGCTCAGGACCCGGGACGGCCGCAGCCACACGGTCGACCGCGTGGCGACCGACGTGGACGGAACCGAGGTCGGCGTGCGCATCGACCCCAGGACCCAGCAAGCGGTGCTGGTCTCCGAAGGCTGCGGCTCGAAGGCCCAGGCCTTCGCGCAGCGCATCGCCCAGCGCTACGCCTACGCGCGAGTCACCGACGAGCTGCGCCGCAAGGGCTACGACCTCGGCCAGGAGAGCCGAGCCCCCGACGGCACCGTGCGCCTCGTGGCCACGCGCTGGGGAGCCTGACGTGGCGACCAAGGTAGAGCTCGAAATCCAGATCGACCCCGACGGCACCGTCCACATCGAGACCAAGGGCCTGAAAGGCGAAACCTGCCTCCACGAAACCGAGTCACTCGAAAGAGCCCTGGGCAGCGTGCGCTCGAGAGAGAAGACGAGCGAGTTCTACGGGAAGGCAGAGGTCAAGAGCGCCTCCACGCGCCGCGCTCCGGGCTAAGTGCAGTCCACGTCGACGATCGATCCGACTCCAACTCATCGTCCGCGCAGGCAGATCGATCAGGCGCGAGCAGCATGCGGCCCGAGCCAGCAGCCGCACCGAACGCGGGCGACCAGAATGAGTCAGCCAGATGCTCGCCGCGTCCGGAAAAAAGGGGAGAAAGAGTCCCTCATTCGCGAGCGGGGCCGGGCATCTGCCCTGACGAGTGGGTTTCGCAGGAGTCTTCGACGAGAAGGGACCCGCGAGGAAGGGCAGATGCCCGGCCCCGCGAAGCGCCGAGAAGCTCCGGCCAGCCGTGCAAGCGCACCGTCCCGTCGGGCGCGATCTCGACTCCTACCTCACGAACGACGACACACTCGATTCCTGACCGATATCGGGCCGTCAGGAAGTGAAAGCGCTGGTTCGTCGACCCGACCCAGCGCCGCTGCGTCTCGGGACGGGTGCGGTCGTACGGCCCGTCGACGAGCAGGTCGGTGGCGGCGAGCAGCGCGCGGGCTTCTGGCCGCGTTCGGAGCTCCTCGAGCGCGTAGCCGCTGAAGACCATCACCGACAGCCCGAGTGACTGCGCCGCGCGCGCCAGCTCCGCCAGCGGCTCGGCCTGGTCGAACGGCTCGCCGCCGAGGAAGGTGACTCCCTCGAGCTCGCCTGCCAGCGCGCGCAGGCGCTCGGCCAGGGCGTCGGTCGTGACTCGCTGGCCGCCGCGGGCCGCGAACAGCTGCGGGTTGCAGCAGCCGGCGCAGCGGATGCGGCAGCCCTGGACCCACAGGGCGAACCGCGCCCCCGGGCCCTCGCAGGTCGTGCGCTCGACCCGCCCGCCGATCCGCAGCCTCATGCCTGTCTATCGGAGGACGGCCTCCTGCACGCGAGCGAAGTCGAGCGCCCCGGCGCGCAGCAGCCGGAGCGCGCCATCGGCCGCGACCGCGACCACCGTCGACGGCGCGAGGCCGGTGGCCGGCTCGCCGCCCAGCACCGCCAGGTCGGGCCCGAAGCACGCCTCCACCTCGGCGCCGCTCGTGCACGGGGGCTCGCCCGTTCGGTTGCAGCTGGTCGACACCACGGGCGCCGGCGCGGCGCGCGCGAGGGCGGCGGCGCTGGGCTGTGGTGAGCAGCGGAAGCCGACGCCGAGCTCGGTCGCGACCGCGGCGAAACGCGGGTCGGAAACCGCCACCACGATCGTGAGCGGCCCGGGCCAGAAGCGCGCGGCCAGCCGCGCCGCCGCGGCCGGCAGCGGGCGGGCGTGCTCGGCCAGCGCTGCCGCGTCGCGCACCAGAACCGACAGGCCGCGGTCCGCCGCGCGCCCCTTCGCGGCCAGGAGTGACTCGAGCGCGTGCGGCGCGAAGGCGTCGGCGCCCAGCGCGTAGACCGTCTCGGTCGGGTAGGCCACCAGCTCTCCGCGCGCGAGCCGCGCGACGGCCTGTTCCAGAGCGACGATCACCCGCGCGGCTGCGCGACGTCGCTGCGGCTGAACGCGCCCTCGAAGCGGACCCGGCGCACGGCGTCGTAGGCGCGGGCGCGCGCGTCCGCGAGGTCGCGCCCGCGCGCAGTGACTCCCACGACCCGCCCGCCGGCGGTCTCCCAGCCGCCGTCGGCGCTGCGGCGCGTGCCGGCGTGGAACGCCTTCACGCCCGCCAGGCCGGACAGTGACTCGAGGCCCTCGATGCGCCGGCCCTTGGCGTACTCGCGCGGGTAGCCGCCGCTCGCCACGACCACGCACACCGCGGCGTCGGCCAGGCGCGGCGCTGCACCCGCTTCCGGCAGCCGGCCCTCCGCCGCGCCGACCAGCAGCGGCACGAGGTCGGAGTCGAGCCGCATCAGCAGCACCTGTGTCTCCGGGTCGCCGAAGCGCGCGTTGTACTCGATCACGTACGGCCGCCCGTTCTGGATCATGAGCCCCACGAACAGCATGCCGCGGAACGGCCGGCCCTCGGCGCGCATGCCGGCGAAGGTGGGCCGCACGATGCGCTCCACGACCTCGCGCTCGAGTGACTCGTCGAGCACCGGCGCGGGCGAGATCGCGCCCATGCCGCCCGTGTTCTCACCGCGGTCGCCGTCGAGCGCGCGCTTGTAGTCCTGCGCGTGGCCCAGCACGAACGAGCGCTCGCCGTCGCACAGCGCGAACAGGCTCGCCTCGGTGCCGGTGAGACGCTCCTCGATCAGCACCGTCTCGCCCGACGCCCCGAAGCGCCGCTCGCGCATGGCCTCGCGGATGGCCGCGAGCGCCTGCTCCGGCCCGTCGCACACGCTCACGCCCTTGCCCAGCGCCAGGCCGTCGACCTTCACCACGCAGGGTCCGCCCAGCGCGCGCACGTGCGCCTCGGCGGCCTCCGCCGAGCTGAACGCCGCGTGACTCGCGGTGGGAATGCCGTGGCGCGCCATGAACTCCTTGGCGAAGCGCTTGCTCCACTCCAGCTGCGCGGCGGCGCGGCTCGGTCCGAACACCGCCACGCCCGCCTCGGCCAGACGGTCACTCACTCCGGCGGCGAGCGGGTCGTCGGGCCCGATCACCACGAAGTCGACGCCTTCGCGCTTCACGAGCTCGAGCACGGCGCCCGCGTCGCACGGATCGACGGGCAGCACCCGCGCCTCCTGGGCGATGCCCGCGCTGCCGGGCGCGGCCAGCAGCTCGTCGACCAGGGGGCTCTTCGCGATCGCCCAGGCGAGCGCGTGCTCGCGGCCGCCCGAGCCCAACAGCAACACTCGCATGAGCGGCGATTTACTCGCGGGGGCGCGCCCGGTCAAGTCGGAATGCGCGGCACGCGCGGCCCGATCCGCACCAGCACCTCGTACGAGATCGTGCCCACGGCGCTCGCCAGCTCGGCGACCGGCAGCTCGAAGCCGCGGCGGCGTCCGAACACCAGCGCCACGTCGCCCGGGCCCGCGGGGTCGGCGGTCGGCACGGCCACGGTCGCCAGGTCGCAGGAGACACGGCCCACGATCGGCGCGCGCCGGCCACTCACTGCGACCGACGCCCGGCCGCCCGCCGCGCGCGGCAGCCCGTCGGCGTAGCCGACCGCCAGCGTCAGGATGCGCGTCGCCTCGACGGCGCGAAACGCGCCCGCGTAGCCGATCGGCGTGCCCGCGGCCACGTTCTTGGCGTGCACCACGCGCGCGCACAGACTCATCACCGGCTCGAAGGGGTGACCGCCCTCGAGCGTGGGGTCGACGCCGTAGAGGGCGATGCCCGGCCGCACCGCGTTGCAGCCCTCGGCGGCGCCCCGCACGATGCCCGCGGAGTTGTCGATGTGCAGCCACTGCGGAGTGACTCCCGCGGCGCGCACCCGCCCCACCAGCTCCGCGAACAGCGCGCGCTGGCGCGCCGTCTCGGGCGAGGCCGCGTCGTCGGCGCACGCCAGGTGACTCATCACGCCCACCACGCGCACACGCCGCGCGCGCACGGCGCGCGCGAGCAGCGCATCGAGCTCGCCGGGCGTGGCGCCGAGCCGGCCCATGCCGGTGTCGAGCTCGAGGTGCACGCGGCACTCCTGGCCCGCGCGCGCGGCCGCCGCGTCGAGCCATTCCAGCGGCTCGGCGCGGGAGAGCACCGGCTCCACGTCGAGCGCGAGCGCGCGCGCCGCCTCGTCGGCGTCCTGCACGCCGCCCAGCACCAGCAGCGCCGCGCGCAGCCCGGCGTCGCGCAGCTCGGCGGCCTCGTCGAGGCTGATCACCGCGAACGCGTCGCAGCCGGCCGCCGCGAGCGCCCGCGCCGCGGGCACCGCCCCGTGCCCGTACGCGTTCGCCTTCACCACGGCGATCACGCGCTTGTCCTGCGCGCGGGCGCGGATCGCGCGGTAGTTGCGCGCGAGCGCCGCCACGTCGATCTCGGCCCACGCGCGAGTCTGCGCGCGGCTGTCTCTGGCCTCCCCCACACGCTTCAATCTAGGGGAGCTTTCGGCTAACGTCCCGCGAGTGAACTACGTGTTGAACGGCGAATCTCACTCGACCCCCGCGCCGTTGACGGTGCTCGAGCTGCTGCGGAACTTCGAGCTCGCCCAGCGCCGCGTGGCCGTCGCGATCAACTCCGAGGTGGTGCCGCGCTCGCGCTTCGCCGAGGTGTGGGTGCGCGACGGAGACAAGGTCGAGGTGATCCAGGCCGTCGGAGGCGGAGCGTGACCTCGACTTACAAGCTCGGCGGCCTCGAGCTGCGCTCGCGGCTGATCGTGGGCAGCGGCAAGTACAAGAGCTTCGAGGAGAACCGCAAGGCGCTCGACGCCAGCGGCGCGGAGATGACCACGGTCGCGGTGCGCCGCATCGACCTGACCCGGCGCGACGCGGGCTCGCTGCTCGACTTCATCCCGCCGGACCGCTTCCACATCCTGCCCAACACCGCCGGGTGTACCACGGTGAAGGAGGCAGTGACCACGGCGCAGCTCGCGCGCGAGCTGCTCGACACCCGGATGGTGAAGCTCGAGGTGATCGGTGACTCGCGCACGCTGTTCCCGGACACGCCGGCCACGCTCGAGGCGGCGCGCATCCTGGTCGCGGAGGGCTTCACCGTGTTGCCCTACATCACCGACGACCCGGTCGCCTGCATGCGGCTGGAGGAGATCGGCTGCGCCGCGGTCATGCCGCTGGGCGCGCCGATCGGCTCGGGGCTCGGGATCCGCAATCCCGCGAACATCCGCATCATCCTGGAGAGTGTCTCGTGCCCGGTGATCGTCGACGCCGGCGTGGGCACGGCCTCCGACGCCGCCATCGCCATGGAGCTCGGCTGCACCGCCGTGCTCATGAGCACCGGGATCGCCGCCGCCAAGGACCCGGTGAAGATGGCCCACGCCATGAAGCTCGCCGTAGAAGCGGGCCGCGCCGCCTACGAGGCCGGCCGCATGCCGAGGCGCCTGCACGCGCAGGCGTCGAGCCCCGAGACGGGACTCGCCGACCTGTCTTGATCCCGCGGCTGGGCTACTGGACCGACGGTGTGCGCGGCTGCGCGGGCCGCGACCCGTGCGACGTGATCGAACGCCTGGCGCGCGGCGGCGTCGAATTCGTCGTGCTGCGAGAACGGGACTGGTCTGTCGGCCAGTGGAGTGAGTGTGTCGCGCGGCTGGCGAAGGCGCGCGCCGCGGGCCTGCGCCTGCTGGCCGGCCGGCGGCTCGACCTGGTTCGCGCGCTCGGTCTGGACGGCGTGCACCTGGGCGCCGAGTCCGTGCCGGTGGCCGAGGCGCGCGCGTTTCTCGGCGCGGCGGCGTGGATCGGCTACTCGGCGCACTCGCGCGCCGAGGCCGAGCAGGCGGCCGCGCAGGGTGCGACCTACGTCACTCTCTCGCCGATCTTCGCGACCGGCTCCAAGCCGAGTGCCGCGCCGCGCGGCTGTGCCTGGCTGCGCGAGGCCGCGGCCGGGCTCGCCGTGCCCGTGCTCGCCCTGGGCGGCGTGACGGCGGCGCGCGTGCCCGAGCTGCGGCGCGCGGGCGCCGCGGGCGTGGTGGCGATCGCGGCCCTGGGCGCAGCCCCCGACCCGGAGGCCGCCGCGCGCGAGTTCCGGCGCGCATTGGCCGATGAGGCAGGAGCATGAAGCTGCGCGCCGCGCTCGTGAGTCTGGTGTTCGTATCCGCCGGATGCGCCGCGCTGCCGAGCGCGCTGGCCAAGGACGCGCTCGACGAGCTGCAGGCGCGCATCATCGAGATCAACCGGACGGTCTCGCCCTGCGTGGTGCACATCGAGGCTGCGGTGCGCGTGAACGGCCGGCGCAACCTGCAGGAGGGCTCCGGCTTCCTGATCGACCCGGCCGGCGTGCTGCTCACCAACTGGCACGTCGTGGACCGCGCCGAGAAGGTGAGCGTGATCGTGCCCGGTCGCGACGGCCGCTACGAGGCCGAGATCGTCGGCACCGACAAGCAGACCGACGTCGCGGTGCTGCGCATCTCGCCGCACGACGGCGAGAAGCCGTTCCGCGCGGTCACGATCGGTGACTCCGACAAGCTGCAGGTGGGCGAGTGGGTGATCGCGATCGGCAACCCGTACGGCCTCGAGGGCTCGGTGTCACTGGGCATCGTGTCTGCCAAGGGCCGCGACCTGCGCACCGAGCAGCTGCTCAACGACTTCATCCAGACCGACGCCATGATCGACCAC
>DATKAO010000054.1 GCA_035498015.1 Myxococcota bacterium | reverse complement strand
ACGGCTTCGCGCTCGACGTCACCGACTCGGCCTCGGTACGCGCCGGCGTGGGCGAGGTGATCGCGCACTTCGGCCGCGTGGACGTGCTCGTGAACAACGCCGGCTGGGACAAGGTCGAGCCGTTCGTGAAGGCCTCCGAGGAGACCTGGGACAAGGTGCTCGCGATCAACCTGCGCGGGCCGATCGCGGTGACTCGCGCGGTGCTCGACGGCATGATCGAGCGGCGCGCCGGCTGGATCGTGAGCATCTCGTCCGACGCCGGCCGGCTGGGGTCGAGCGGCGAGGTGGTCTACTCCGCCGCGAAGGCCGGAGTCATCGGGTTCACCAAAGCGCTGGCGCGCGAGGTGGCGCGCCACGGCATCCACGTGAACGTGGTCTGCCCCGGCCCGACCGATACGCCGCTCCTGGCGCAAGTGGGCGCCGACAACCCGAAGCTCGTGCAGTCACTGTCGCGCGCCGTGCCCTGGGGCCGGATCGGCCAGCCCGAGGACCTGGCCGGCGCCGTCGCGTTCCTGGCTTCCGACGACGCCGGCTTCATCACCGGCCAGACACTCTCGGTGAGTGGCGGGATGTGCATGTCCTGAAGGCCCGAGTCAGCCCTGCTTGCGCGGGCGCAGGTCGGCGCCGGTCACCCGGCGCACCTCGGTGATCGAGTCGAACGGCAGCTGGATCGCCGCGTGGGCCTTCCAGATCGCCGCCTCGTCCGGCCCCGACATGAAGCAGAACGCCTTGCCCTCTTCGAGGTTCACGTGCGCGGCGTGGCCGAACACGCCGATCGGCAGGCCGGCCTCTTCGAGCGCGTCGAACTGCGCGTAGAACTCCTGTTCGCTCAGCACCTGCTTCGGGAAGCTGCCCTTGGCCTTGTCATGGGTGTCGATGAAATACTTCATGCCGGGTCCTTTCATTGTGTGGAGTGAATGACGTGGTCCAGACTCCTGCGGACGTCGTCCCAGCGCCGCGCGCCGAGACTCCGCCGGAGACTTCGCTGTGCCTGCTCCCACAAGGGCACGGCCTCTGCGAGCCGTGAGCGTCCCTTGGCGGTGAGCGCGAGCGTGCGCGCGCGCCGCCAGCCCTCGGCGCCCAGCGCCACCAGGCCCTCGCGCTCGAGCGGCGCCAGGTTGCGCGAGAGCGTGCTGCGGTCCATGCCCGCCAGCCGCGCCAGCGCGCTGATCGACAACGCGCCCTCGGCCTCGAGGGCCGTCAGGAGCGCCATCTGCGTCGCGCGCAGACCCACCGGCCGCAGCGCGTCGTCGTAGCTGCGAGTCACCGCCCGCGCCGCCATCCGCAGCCGGTGGCAGGCGCAACTTTCGAGGATCTTGCGTGTGTCGTGCATATGCACTTCTCACGATGAGCGCCGACCCGAGCAGGTTTCGCGAGGTAGACTGTGAGGCGTTTTACAGCGCATCCGGGCGGTGCCATCTACCTCATCGCCCTGCTCTGTAAGCTGCTCTGAAAGGAAGACCCAGATGAGTCACTCGGGAAGCTGTTTCTGCGGCGCCGTCAAGCTCCAGGTCTCGGGCGAGCCCGCGGGCATGGGCTACTGCCACTGCGCCTCGTGCCGCTCCTGGTCGGGCGGCCCGGTGAACGCGTTCAGCCTCTGGCAGCCCGGCGCGGTGAAGGTCACCGCGGGCGCGGACCAGATCCGCACGTTCACCAAGACGCCCATGAGCGAGCGCAAGTACTGCGCCAAGTGCGGCGGTCACCTGATGACGAACCACCCGTCGCTCGGCCTGGTCGACGTGTTCGCCGCGACCATCCCCAGCCTGAAGTTCGTGCCGGGCCTGCACGTGAACTACTCCGAGACCGTCCTGCGCATGAAGGACGGCCTGCCCAAGCTGAAGGACTTCCCCAAGGAGTTCGGCGGCTCGGGCGAGACGCTGCCCGAGTAGCCCGGCGCTACTCGAACTCGCCGGAGCGGGGCGTCCCGCCGGGTCCGCTGTAGCTCGCGGTGTAGCCCGGCGGGCGCTTCCACTCGACCGGGTCCGAGGTCAGTGACTCGAGCGCCTTGCGCCAGCGCACGGCCAGCGCGTCCTCCGCGGCGTAGTCGAACGGGTCCTGCAGGATGCGCTCTTCCGCGCCGCCGTGCTCCAGCGGGTGGCGGTCGAGCCAGCGCGCGGTGAGCGCCAGCGCCTCGCGCGCGGGCAGCACGTCGCGGTAGCCCAGGTCCGCGCGCAGCTTGGCCAGGTCGAGCACCCGGTGCGTCGACCACGGCTGCGCCAGGAGCGGCCGCGCGGGCGTCGCGAGCTCGTGCGGCAGCGCGAGCAGCTCGAGCCGGGCCCCGAGCGCGTCGCGCACGATCTCCACCACCTGGCGCAACGTGAGTGTCTCCTCGTCCGCGCAGTTGTAGATCTGCCCGGCCGAGGCGTTCGGGTGGTCGAGCGGCAAGAGCACCGCGTGCGCCAGGTTCTCGGCGTAGCCGTACGAGCACAGCGTGAGTCCGCCGTCGGGCACCACGATGAACGGCCGGCGGTCGTGGATGCGCCGCACGATGCACCACTCGCGCGGCACGAGCTGGTGCGGGCCGTACACGTAGGGGTAGCGGAAGTGAGTCGCGGCCGGGTGGAAGCCGAACAGCCGCTCCTCGGTGCGCGCGATGCGGAAGCCCTTGGCGTCGTCGGCCTCGCGAGTCACGAGCGGCGCGTCCTCGCGCGTGGGCACGGGCAT
>DATKAO010000053.1 GCA_035498015.1 Myxococcota bacterium | reverse complement strand
CGCAGCGCCGCGCGCGCCCAGCGCCAGGCCGCGGCCGGCGTGGGCGACATGCGGAACATGGCGCCGCGCACCTTGCGCAGCCGCACGGCGCGGTTCTTCTCGCACAGGCCCTCGTAGAGCCGGCGCGCTTCGGGGCGCGCGCCCTCCTTCGCGAGCAGGCCCGCGAGCCGGAGCGTCGCCTCGAACTGCCAGGGCTCGATGCGCACCGCCACGCGCAGCAAGCGCACCGCGGACTGGCGCTCCTTGCGGCGCCGGAACTGACTCGCGCCCTCGAGCAGGTCGCGGATCGCCTCGGGCGGGCGCTCGCGCTTCACGTCCAGCTGGGCCAGCCGCTCCCACAGCTCGATGCGCTTGGGCAAGTGACTCACGGCCTGGCGGTAGACCGCGACCGCCTTGTCGTCGAACTCCTGCTTCTCGTAGATCTCGGCGGCGCCGAGAAACTTGAGCCGCGCCTCGTCGAGCTGCTTGGTGCGCGCGAGCAGGCCCGCGAGCTTCACCAGGATCACCGGGTTGTCGGGCTCCTGCGCCAGCACCTTGCGGTACTCGGCGATGGCCTTCTTGCGCTTGCCGCGCCCTTCGGCCTTGGCCGCGCGCGACATGCTCTCCGCGCGGTTGTACTTCGGCTTCCCGAACCACCCCACGCGGCGAGGTTAGCGAAGACTCAACCCGGCGCGATCAGCAGCGTGGGCACGCCGCAGGTGTCCTGCTCGACCGTACACACTCTAGTGCCGGGCTTGTGACCGGAGCGGACAGGAGTGACGGGAAAGCCGGCCTCCAGCAGGCGCGCGCGCGCCGCATCGGCGTCGGGCACGCGCCAGGCCAGCCCCCAGAGCCGGTCGGGCGCCGTCGCGTCGGGCGCGTCAGCCAGCTGACTCGCGACCTCCACGGTGACCCCGCCCACGCGGAAGAACTGCAGCCGGACCTTGCGTTCCGGGAAGCTGCGATCGAGCGCGAGCCGCAGGCCGAGTGACTCGCCGTAGAGCCGCTGCGTGGCGTCGGGGTCGGGCGAGCGCAGCACCACGTGGTCGAGCGCCTCGACCGCCGCCGCGGCGGGCCCCGTGACTCGCGCCGGAGGCAGCGCGTCGGCGGGCGAGAGGTGCTCGATCGCGAACACGAGCACCCCGCGCGTGGCGCTCTCCGGCAGGTGCACGTTGCGCCAGCTGCGCTTGGCAGAGGTCGTAGTGTCCGCGCCCGAGCCTTCGACCGGGTCGGCCGCAGGCAGGCCGCGCGCGCGCAGCTCGGCCGCACACGCGTCCGCGTCGTCGGTGCCGAAGGCCAGCCCGGCCACGCCCTCGCCGTCGCGCTCGAGCCGTGCGCGCAAGCGCGCCGCGAACGGTCCGTCGCCCGAGACGGCGAGCAGCTCGAGATAGGTGTTCGCCAGGCGGAACAGCGTGTTGGCGGTGCCCTGACCAGGGTGCGCTCCGCGCCACGACGGCTCGCGGCCGAGCAGCCGCGTGTAGGTCGACGTGGCGGCCTCGAGGTCGCGCACCAGCACGATCACGTGATCGAGCGAGTGGATCATCAGCGCGCCGCGACGCTCTCCGGATTCTTGCAGCCCGAAGCGGGCAGGTCGGCGGCCACGAACGCGTCGTGCTCGACGTAGCCCTGGAACAGCTCGCAGCGCAGCTTGTCGTCGAGCCGCGGGTCGGCGGCGAGCTGGGCCAGGAGTGACTCCTTGGTGACCGCCTGCTTCTCCATGCGCGGGCCGCCGCCGGCCGGCGTGTCGAGCACGATGAACTTGCCGGCGCCCTCGGCGGGGTCCCAGGCGCTCCACTCGGGCAGGTCGCCGGCGCGGCCGCGCCCCGGCGCGCCGGTGTAGGCGAAGTGCGCCCAGTAGGAGGACACCTGGCCGGCGAGTGTCTCGCGGCCCTCGCGGTTCTGATCGGTGAACATGCGGTCGAAGGCGTTCATGTGGAAGTTGCGGAACACGAACGGGATCTCGATGCCGTGCGCCGCGCCGAGCAGCTGGCCGAAGTCACTCCACAGGAGCTTCGGCTCCTCGTCCCAGTCGAAGCGGTAGGCGTACACGCTGGGGCCCTGCGCCTCGCGCAAGAGCCCGGCCACGCGGTCGACGCTGCCCATCTTCCAGCCCAGCGTTCCGTACTCGGCCGTGAGGTCGTAGTGTTTCGCGTCCTTGGCACGCGGGAGGAAGCCGAACCACCAGGTCACCAGCTTGCGGTCGCCGAACATGAACAGCTTGAGCTCGTCGCGGTTCGTGCCGAGCATCACGGGCACGTGGTTGTAGCGGCCGGCCGCGAGCAGCTCGTTGGGATCTTCGGCCGGCAGCACGGCGCCGTCTCGCAGCACCGACGGCATGCGGATCATGCCGCCGAAGCCCTCGCCGTTGGCGAGCGCGCTGTAGGCGGCGAAGATCTGCTCGATGCTGGCCGCACGCAGCTTGCTGGCGAGCTCCGCCGGCGGGAGTGACTCGAGCCGCTCCACCGCGGACTTGCGCTCGCGCGCGGGGAACAGGAGCTGCAGCATGGCCTCGCGCGACGAGCGCTCGTCGCCGGGCTGCTCGGCGTCCTTCAGGTTCTCGGCCTTCGCCAGCGTGACCGTGCCGAGCCCGCCGCTCTCCGAGATCGCGCGCTGGAACAGGCCGGCCGCGCGCGGCGAGAACACGAGACTCATCACGTCGACGCCGCCGGCCGACTCACCGAAGATGGTCACGTTCCCCGGGTCGCCGCCGAACGCCGGGATCTCGTCGCGCACCCACTCGAGCGCCCGCACCAGGTCGAGCGTGCCCCAGTTGCCCGAGCGCTCGTCGTCGGTCTTCGCGTCGGCCAAGAGCGCCGGATGGCGGAACCAGCCGAACGGACCGAGGCGGTAGTTCACGGTGACCACGACCACGTCGTAGGCCGACGCCAGCTCGCTCCCGTCGTAGCTTCCGCCGTGACCGATGGTATTGCCGCCGCCGTGGATCCAGAACATCACCGGCAGCTTGCGGCCGCGCGCCTCCTCGGCGCTGCCGCGCGGCGCGTACACGTTGAGATACAGACAATCCTCGCTGCCGGTGACCTGGCCGGGCTTCGCGTTGGGGATTCCCGAGAGGATGCCCGCCAGCTGGGGGCACGGAGAGCCCGCCTTCAATGACTCGCGCGTGCCCGTCCAGCTCGCCGCGGCGCGAGGCGGGCGCCAGCGCAGGTCGCCGACCGGCGGCGCCGCGAACGGAATGCCGAGCCACGCCTGGCTGCGCGCGTTGGGCGCGAAGCCGACCAGCGCACCCGTCGACACGCTGCGCTTCGAGGTCGGGTCGGCGATGCGCGGCGCGTCGGCGACGCGTCCGCGGCTGCAGGCGGCCAGGCACACGACCAGGAGCAGGAAAGCGCTGTTTCGCATGCGCCCAATCTACACCCGCGGCAAGAGCGATGACCCGAGGATCAGGGGAAGCAAGCGACTGCGCGCGATCCACAGCAGGGGCAGCCAGATACCCGGCTCGAGCGGCGCGTCGAGATTGAACGCCCAGGCCCAGGCGCGCGGGGTGGGATCACCGGCGAGCAGCGCCGCGAACGTGGTGAGCACGTCGCCCAGGAGCAACAGGCTGCCGATCCGGCCGTCCATGCCGGTGGGGTGACCGGCCGTGGGCGCGGGTTTGTGGAGCGCTTCACAGCCCCCGGGGCAGGCCCATGGCGAGCGCGCGCTCGCTGATGCGCACCACGAAGTCGGTCTTGGCGTTGGCGTAGGCCTCGCGGGAGTCGCTGCCCCCGGCGCCGAACCGGCCCGCCAGGCCCCGCTTCAGCTCGGCGTACTCGCGCGCCGCCTCGTCGTGCTCGCGCAGATAGTCGCGGAAGGCGAGCGTCTTGCGCTCCTCGAGGCCGCCGGCCTCGACCAGGTGCACGTGGTGTGTGTGCGGCCAGCGCTCGGGGCGGTGGAAGAACGGGGCGAAAGAGTCGTCCGGGTGCGGGGTGTGGCTGTAGCCGATGCCCGTGAGCGGAACTTCGAACGGCTCGAGCGGCGCGAGCCGCGCGACCGAGACCTGGATGTCGATCACGGGCTTGGCCGCCAGCCCGGGCACCGAGGTCGAGCCGTTGTGGTCGATGCGCAGCGCGAGCGCGCCCAGCGCCGCCGCGATGCGCGCGCGCTCCGCCGCGAACTCGGCCGGCCAGCGCGGGTCGTAGGGCACGATCTCGAGCGCGTCAGTCACGCTTGCGCAGGTTCGCGGGCAGCACCCGCTTGCGCAGCCGCAGGCTCTTGGGAGTCACTTCGAGGAGCTCGTCCTCCTCGATCCACTCGAGCGCGGACTCGATCGTGAAGCGGCGCGGCGGCGTCAGGATCTCGGCCTCGTCGTGGCCCGTGTTGCGCACGTTGGTGAGCTTCTTGGCACGGCACACGTTCACGTTCATGTCCCGGGGCCGGCGGTTCTCGCCCACCACCTGGCCCTCGTAGATGTTCTCGCCCGAGCCGATGAACATGGTGGCGCGCTCCTGGATCGAGAACAGCGCGTGCGCGGTCGAGCGGCCGGTCTCGCTGGCCACGATCGCGCCCATGCCGCGGCCCGAGAGCTCGCCGGCGAACGGCTCGTAGCCGCGCACCGTGCGGTACAGCGTGCCCTCGCCGCGCGTGTCGGTGAGGAACTCGGTGCGGTAGCCGAACAGGCCGCGGCTCGGCACCACGAAGTGGAGCAGCGTGCGCGCGCCGCGGCTCTCCATCTGCGTGAGTCGGCCGCGCCGGGAGCCGAGCTTCTCCATGACCGCGCCGGTGGCTTCCTGCGGCACCTCGGCCACCACGTCCTCGACCGGCTCGCAGCGTTTGTGGTCGATCGTGCGCTCGATGATCTGGGGCTGCGAGACCGCGAACTCGTAGCCCTCGCGGCGCATGGTCTCGACCAGCACGGCGATCTGCAGCTCGCCGCGGCCCGAGACCTCGAAGGTGTCGGTCGAGTCACCGCCCGAGATGCGGATCGACACGTTGGTGAGCGCCTCGCGCCGCAGCCGGTCGCCGATCTGGCGGCTGGTGACGAACTTGCCCTCCTGGCCCGCGAAGGGCGAGGTGTTGACCGAGAAGCGCACCGCGACCGTGGGCGGATCGATCGCGATCCGCGGCAGTGACTCGAGCGCTTCGGGCGCGCACACCGTGTCGCCGATCTCGATCGTGTCGACGCCTGCGATGATCGCGATCTCGCCCGCCGAGGCCGACTCGCGCTCGACCCGCTCGAGCCCGTGCGGCGCGAACAGCTTGGTGATCCGGAAGCTCTGCGGCTCGCCTTCTTCGGGCAGGCGCACCACGGTGACTCCGCGTTTCAGCGTGCCGCGCTCGACGCGCCCGATCACGAGCCGGCCCACGAACTCGTCCCAGCCCAGAGTCACCGCCTGGAACTGCAGCGGGCCGTCCACGTCGACCACCGGCGCCGGCGCCTGCTCGAGGATCAGGTCGAGCAGCGGGCGCAGGTCCTTGCGCGGGCCGTCGGCGTCGCGCGACGCCGTGCCCTGCTTGGCCGACGTGTACACGATCGGGAAGTCGAGCTGCTGGTCGTTGGCGCCCAGCTCGACCAGGAGGTCGAACACCTCGTCGACCACCTGGTGCGCGCGCTGCTCGGGCCGGTCGATCTTGTTCACGACCACGATCGGGCGCAGGCCGCGCGCGAGCGCCTTGCCCAGCACGAAACGCGTCTGCGGCATGACTCCCTCGACCGCGTCGACCAGGAGCAGCACCGCGTCGACCATGCCCATGACCCGCTCGACCTCGCCGCCGAAGTCGGCGTGACCCGGCGTGTCGACGAGCTGGATGCGCACGCCCTCGTACTCCACGGCCGTGCTCTTGGCGTGGATGGTGATGCCGCGCTCGCGCTCCAGGTCCTCGCTGTCCATCGCGCGTTCCTGCACTTCCTGGTTGGCGCGGAACGTGCCGGTCTGGCGCAGGAGTCCGTCGAGCAAGGTGGTTTTGCCGTGGTCGACGTGCGCGATGATCGCGAGGTTGCGGATGTCTTTGCGGGGGCCACGCATGGCGGGCGGGGACGGTAAGGGTGAGACCCCGACCTGTCCACCAGCCCGCCGCCGGCGCGCGGCCTCAGGAGGCGGCGCGGACCGCCAGCGCCCAGACGTTGGAGAGGAGCGCGAGGAACGTGCCGATCGTCAGCGCCGCCAGAGCCAGACTTTCGAAGCGAGCCATCACGACCTCCATTCGTCGCATCGAGCGACACCGGCAAGTGTCGACTCAGTCGCGCGGCGCCGCAGTGAAGGCGTTCATAGGGTGAAACCCTTCACTGGGCGCGCCGGCGCTAAGATGGGCGGCCCATGGCCACTCCCCGCATCGCCCGCATCCACGTGCACCACGGCTTCGAGCCTGCCATCGGCGAGGCGATCGCCGCACAGCTGCGCACGGCCATGACCGACCGCGAGATCGTGGTCTCTCACCGCGACGAGGAGCTGCGCCGCGTGATCGGCGAGGTCGAGGTCATGCTCGCCTTCCGTCCGCCGCGCGGGATCTGGGCGGGCGCGCGGCGCCTGAAGCTGATCCAGATGATGGGGGCGGGCGTCGACGCGCTCCTGCCGGCGCCGGACCTGCCGTCCACCGTGCGAGTCACCAACGCGCGCGGCCTGCACGGCGCGCAGATGAGCGAGTTCGCGCTGGCCATGATGCTGGCCCTCACCAAGCGCATCCCGCGCGCGCTCGAGCAGCAGCGCGCGCACCTGTGGAAGATCTACGGCATGCCGCAGCTCTCGGGAAAGACGCTGGGCATTCTGGGGCTGGGCGCGATCGGCGCCGCGGTCGGCGAGAAGGCGCGCGCGTTCGGCATGCGCGTGATCGGCACGCAGCGCGACGCGAAGCCCCTGCCGGGCGTCGACCTCGTGCTGGCAGGGCCCGAAGGGACCCGGCGCGTGCTGGCGGAGAGCGACTATCTGGTGGTGCTCCTGCCGCTCACTCCCGAGACGCGCGGCTCGATCGGCGCGCGCGAGCTCGACGCGCTCAAGCCCGGAGCGTATCTGGTGAACCTGGCGCGCGGCGGGATCGTCGACGAGTCCGCGCTGCTGGAGCGCCTGCGCTCGGGTCGGATCGCGGGCGCTGCCAGCGACGTGTTCGCCAGCGAGCCCATGCCGCCGGGCGACCCGCTGTGGGAGGCGCCGAACCTGATCGTGACTCCGCACGTCGCGGGGCTCGAACCCGACTACATGAAGCGGCTGATGGAGCTCGCGGTCGACAACCTGGCGCGGCTCGAGCGGGGCGAGCCGCTGCGCAACGAAGTCGACCGCACGCGCGGCTACTGACGGGAGGCGGAGTCATGAGGCTTTCGGGCAAGCGGGCGATCGTGACCGGCGCCGCCAGCGGGATCGGGCGCGCGAGCGCGCTGTTGTTCGCGGCGGAAGGCGCGGCGGTCGTGGCGGTCGACCTGGCCGAGGGCGTGGAGGAGACCGGCGCTGCGATCGCGCGCGCGGGCGGCCGCTGCCTCGTGCGGCGCGCCGACGCCGCGGACGAGGCGGCGGTGAGGTCGCTGGTCGAGACCTGTGTCTCGGAGCTCGGCGGGCTCGAGGTCGTGTACGCCAACGCGGGCATCGGCGGCGGACTCGTGCCGTTCTTCGAGCAGAGCGCGAGTGACTGGCAGAGCGTGCTGCGCGTGAACCTGATCGGCCCATTCCTGGCCATCAAGTACGGCGCCGCGCACATGCGCGACCACGGCGGCGGCTCGATCGTGTGCACCGCCTCGGTCGCGGGCCTGCGCTCGGGCGCGGGTGGCAGCCCGTACAGCGCGAGCAAGGCGGGAGTCATCAGCCTGGTGCAGACCGCGGCGAACCAGCTCGCGGGCACGGGCGTGCGCGTGAACGCGATCTGCCCCGGGCTGATCGAGACCGGCATGACCAAGCCCATGTTCGACTTCGCCCGCGCCCGCGGCAGCGAGAAGAAGATCGGCCAGCTCAATCCGCTCAAGCGCGCGGGCCAGCCGGTCGAGATCGCGCGCATGGCGCTCTTCCTGGCCAGCGACGAGGCCAGCTACGTGAACGGCCAGGCGATCGCGGTCGACGGCGGCCTGTCGTCGAGCCACCCGGTGGTGCCGGGCAAGCTCGCCTGACCGGGACTCAGTTCAGGTCCATCAGGCCGGCATCCCAGACGGTCCTGGGCTGGAACGGCACGCCGGGCAGCCCCTCGATCTGGACCGTGAAGGGCTCGTGCGGCGCGACCAGGTCGAAGTTGTAGTCGAGGCGATCGTGGCTCTGCACGGCGATCGCCTCGGACGGGTTGGCCTGCGGCGAGGCCTTGCGCCGGTAGAGATAGAACGAGATCGGCTCGACCTCGCCCGCGCTCGTGCGCACGCGCAGGCTGTGCGCCTGGAGCAGCGCGCCCTCTGCGGCCTTGGCCACGCGCACGGTGATCCGCAGCCGCTGGTCCCCGCGCATCAGGCCCACCGGCATGGGCACGATCGGCACTCCGATGCCCCAGAAGCTGACGGTCGGTGAGTAACCCTCGAGCTCGACGAAGAGCGTGAGCTCGGGCGTGGTCACGACCGTGGTGAGGTCGCCGTTGGCGATCGGCTCGTTCAGCGGGTAGGGGTGCTTGCCCTTCGCGTACGGCTCGAGCTGCTCGCGCTTCAGATAGGCCGCGTAGCCCTCGACCCCGTCGCCGGAGGCCTGCGGGAACGTGCCCCAGCCGGCCCAGACGCAGCCGGAGGTCAGCGCGCCCAGCGCCAAGAGGACCAGAGACCGGAGTTGCATGTCGCCGGAGTGTCGGTTCCGCCATGCCCGTCGCAAGGGGTCGCAGCGGCCGAGCGCGCCAGACGGTCAACTCAGTCGGCCGGCCGGCCGATGAGTCGCCGGAGATGCGGCGAGTCACCCTCCCCCTCGCGCTCGCTCTGACTTGGACGCTGTGCGGCCCGAGCCCGCTCGCGCGTGCCCAGATCTACCGCTGGGAGGACGCTCAGGGCCACCTGCACTACTCGAGCGAGCCGCCGCCCGCCGGCGCGAAGTCACTCGGCACCCTGGACACGAGCCAGTCCAAGGGCCAGGACGAAGCGCCCCGGCCGCAGGCCGATGCGCGTGCCGCGGAGCAGGACCAGGCTTCGGCCGAGGAAGGCGCGGAGTCACAAGAGCCCGTGGAGCCGCAGGTCCTCGCGCTCGAGGGCTCGAGCCTGCGCGTCGAAGTCTCGGTCCCTCCGTCCTGCACACGGCGCAAGTCGAACGGCGGCGACGCGCGCGTGCTCGCGCTCTACGACTGCGGCCAGCGGAACGGGCGCAGCGAAGGCATGCTGGCGATCGTCTCCAGCCGCGAGACGCACATGACTCGGAACGACGTCCAGAACGCCTGCCGCGCGCAGTCACAGCTCTTGCAGGTCACCACCGCGGTGCTCCGAGACACCGTCACGGTGAAGGAGGCGAGCTGCGACGCGGAGCGGCGCCAGTTCGTGCTGAGCGGCACCTACCGCAAGCGCCCCGACCTGCCCGAGGCGCAGGTGACGTTCGTGCCCACCACCGACGGCCTGATCGCGGCGGTCGCCATGTGGCAGCGCAGCTCGCGGCCCAGCACGGTCGGCATCCTGCGCGCCGCGAGTCAGTCGCTCTCCGTGCCCGACGACCACATCGTGTGGCCGAGCGACGAAAAGGGCGGCGGCAGCTTCTTCGAGGAGCTCGCCAAGTCGATGAACGAGGCCCAGCAGAAGGACGCCGCTCACGCGCAGGGTCCCGACGTCGAGACCCCGATGGCCTGGGTCTTCCTCCTGCTCGGCGCCGCGGGCCTGTTCAAGCTCTACCGGATCCTGAGCTCCGACGAGCTCGGCGCCCGCATGCGCAAGACGCGCTAGCTGGGACAGGCCAAGAGCGCCAGCGCGCCGCTGCCGGTGAGTGCGAGCAACAGGGCGTTGCCGATCGCGTGCATCGCCACCGGCACCACGATCGTTCCGCTGCGCAGGAACGCCCAGGCCAGAAAGAAGCCGCCGAGCAAGCTGTCCGGCCCGATCCCGCCGAGCACGACGTGCGCGAGCGCGAACACGGCGCCACTCAGCGCGATGTTCGCGCCCGGCGAGAGTCTTCCGGCGAGCGCCCCGCACAGGAGGAAGCGGAACGCGAGCTCTTCGAGGGCCGGGGCCAGGAGCACGTCGTCGGAGATGCGCTGGATTCCGACCTCCCCGGCCGGCCGGCAGAAGCCGAACGGGTCGCTGCCGGAGCGCGACGGCACCACGGCGGCTGCGAACCCCAATGCGATCGCGCCGATCATCCAGGCGGATACCCGGAGCCAGAAGGCCGCGCTCGGCTCGATCTGCCACCCCAGGCCGAGCGCGCGCCGGTCCCCCTGCCGCGCCCGCGCGAGCAGACCGAAGCTCGCGCCGAAACACAGGGCCCACCAGGCGTAGCCGCGCAGCCCGTGCAGGTGCAGCGCCGGCAGCCCGAACAGCCCCAGGGCGTCCAGCCCCAGGCAACCGGCGATCGTTGGCCAATCGATCGCCGGCGCACGGAGCAGGGTCGAGTCAGCAGCCAACCGCGTTGGCCCCGACTACTGGCAGCAGCACTTGCACGCCGTCAGGAACATCGTCGTCGGCGCCGCGAGAAGCACCAGGGCCAGCTTCGCGAAACGAGTCATCGCTCTCACCTCCCGTCCGTCCTGTGGCAGGACGGCCGAAGAAAGAGCAAAGGCCGTTCCCGGCTGCGCGTCGCGAGACACCCGGCGAGACGGCCGATGTGAATCCGGGGCCGGGACGGGTGGCCGGGCAGTCACGACGGCGCGGCCGGCGAAGCAACCGGCGATCGCTGGCCAGGCGACCGCCGGTGCGTCGATCGAGTGACTAGCCCTGCCCGCAGCCGCAGTCACAGGCCGTCAGGACCAGGCTCACCGGAACCGCGAGCAGCACCCACAGCGCCAGCGTCACGAGTCGAGTCATCGCTCTCACCTCCCGTCCGTCCCATGCGCGGGACGGACGAACCAAGAGCAAGCCGCGTTCCCGCGGCGGCGGCCGCGACTCACTCGCCCTTGAACTCGACTCCCATGATCACCTTGCCCTTGCCCTTCCACTCCTGCTCGCGCAGCTTGAACTTCTGGATCTTGCCGGTGGCGGTCTTGGGCAGGTCGCAGAATTCGACCGCCTTGGGGCACTTGAAGGCGGCCAGCAGCTCCTTGGTGTGGGCGATGATGTCCTCGGCGCTGGCCCTGGCGCCGGGCCGCAGCGTGACGAAGGCCTTGGGCACCTCGCCCCACTTCTCGTGCGGCATGGAGACGACCGCGCACTCGAGCACCGCGGGGTGGCGCACGATCGTGTTCTCGACCTCGATCGTCGAGATGTTCTCGCCGCCCGAGATGATGATGTCCTTGGAGCGGTCGCGCAGCTCGATGTAGCCGTCGGGGTGCATGACTCCGACGTCGCCCGAGTGGAACCAGCCGCCGGCGAAGGCCTTGGCGGTGGCCTCGGGGTCGTTGTAGTAGCCGCGCATCAGGTTGTTGCCGCGCATGACCACCTCGCCCATGGTGGCGCCGTCGGCGGGCACGTCGTGGAGCTCGGCGTCGACCACGCGCAGGTACACGGCGTGCGGGTACGGCACGCCCTGGCGGGACATGAGCTTGGCGCGGGCGCCGGTCTCGAGCTTCTCCCAGCCGTCCTGGATCTCGCAGGTCACGTGCGGGCCGTAGGTCTCGGTGAGCCCGTACAAGTGACTGATCTTGACGCCGAGCTTCTCCATCTGCTCGAGCAGCGTCGGCGAGGGCGGCGCGCCGCCGGTGCAGGTGGAGATCGGCGGGTCGAAGTGCTTGCCCTGCGCCTCGGGGGCGCTGGCCAGCATGAGCAGCACGGTGGGCGCGCCGTTCAGGTGCGTGACTCCCTCGTCGTCGACCAGGCGGAAGATCTCGCCCGGGTCGACCTTGCGCAGGCACACCTGCTTGCCGGCGGCGCCCACGAACGCCCAGGCCATGCACCAGCCGTTGCAGTGGAACATGGGCACGGTCCAGACCAGGGTCGAGTCACGGTTGAGCCCCAGCTTGCCGATCTGGGACAGCGCGTTGAGATAAGCGCCGCGGTGCGTGTACATCACGCCCTTGGGCATGCCGGTCGTGCCGGACGTGTAGTTGATGGCGATCACGTCCTCTTCGTCTTCGACCGTGTTGTCGATCGGCAGCACCGGCGCGTCCTGCGCGAACGCGTCCCAGCCGAGCTTGCCCGCGCGCACCTTCACCATGCCGTCGGGGATCTCGACCACGTGCTGGAGTGACTTGCGTTCGGCCAGAACCGCGTCGAGCGCGGGCGCGAGCTCGGGATCGACCAGCAGCACCTTCGCGCCGCAGTGGTCGAGGATGTAGGCGATCTCGGGCGGCGCGAGCCGCGTGTTGATCGACACCAGCGGCGCGTTGAGCAGCGGCAGGGCGAAGTGCGCGACCAGGTGCGCGGGCGTGTTGGGCGCGAGCACCGCCACGCGGTCGCCCTTGCCCACGCCCGCGCGGCGCAGCGCGCCGGCCATGCGCCCGACCTCGCGCGCCAGGTCGCTGTAGGTCCAGCGCAGCTTGCCGTGCACCACCGCCTCGCGCTCGGGAAACACCGCGGCCTGCCGCTTCAGCATGACCAGCGGGGTGAGTGGGTCGGTCCAGACGTTGGCGTGCGGCTTCGCAGACATGGCTTCCTCTTCTGAGTCGTGACTCAGGTCTTGTAGCGCTCGGCGGCGGCGTACTTCTCGGACAGGCCGACGAGCTCCGTGAACTCGGCGAAGCTCATGCGCGCCTCGTCGTCGTTCCGGCTCGTGCCCTTGGCGGCGAGCTCCCGGAAGGCGCGCTCGAGCGCGCGCGCGGCGCCGAGCAGGCCCGTGAGCGGGTAGACCACGTATTCGAAGCCGAGCGCCCGCAGCTCGTCGAGCGGCAGGATGGGAGTCACTCCGCCCTCGACCATGTTGGCCATGAGCGGTCCCGGCACCTCGCGGCCGATGCGCGCCAGCTCCTCGCGCGAGGTCGGCGCCTCGACGAAGATGATGTCCGCCCCCGCCTCGCGGTACATGCGCCCGCGCCGGATCGCCTCGTCGAGGCCGATCGGCCCGCGCGCGTCGGTGCGGCCCAGGATCATGAGCTTGGCCGCGCCGCGCGCATCGACCGCGGCACGCAGCTTCTGCACGTGCTCCTCGGCGGGGATCACTTGCTTGTCGCGCATGTGACCGCAGCGCTTGGGCCAGACCTGGTCCTCGAGCAGTACGCCGGCCGCGCCCAGGCGCACCAGCTCGCGCACGAGTCTCTGCACGTTGAGCGGCCCGCCGTGGCCGGTGTCGCCGTCGACGATCAGCGGCGTGCGCACCGCCTCGACGATGCGCCGCGCGGCCTGCAGTGTCTCGGTCTGGGTGAGCAGCCCGAAGTCGGGCTCGCCGAGCTGCGTGCCGGCGAGCGCGAAGCCCGACAGGAACAGGAGCTCGAAGCCCGCGCGCTCCGCGAGCCGGGCCGACAGGGCGTCCCAGACGCCGACCGAGAGCTTCACGCCAGGCATCGCACCAGCTCGCGCAGGTGGGGAACCGACTCCAGCTCGTCGACCGCGGCGATCAGCCGCTCGGGCGCGCCGCTGCCGAGCTCGGGAAACACGCAGCCGTGCACCTTCTCGAGCCGCTCCCAGTCACCGAGCGGATACTCGCGGCTGCCGCGCGCGTGGCGCTCCGAGAGCCGCACGCGCGAGCCGTCGGCGAACACGGCCTCGAGCTGCTCGTCGTCGCCGGGCGCCTCGCGCACGTGCACGCGCCGGAGCAGCGACTGCACGTCGGGCCGCAGCGCGCGCTCGTCCGAGAACGAGGCGAGGCCCGGCCAGTCGTCGAGCCAGGTCACCGCTGCGCAGTACTGCAGCGAGAACTTCGCCTCGAGCCCGGTGCGCGGCGCCGGGTAGATCAGGATCTTCAGGCCCAGCGGATCGGTCGCGATCTCGAGTGACTCGAGCGCGCGCTCGGCGTGCTTCTCGGCCAGCGCCAGCACCAGGTCGATCGTGCGGTG